>NZ_JAWPOH010000009.1:0-98589 GCF_037671525.1 Methylobacter svalbardensis | reverse complement strand
TGGCAAACCAACTGTCCGTCAACACATAGCGGAACTTGATGGCATTCGCCACACTGGTCGCTATCATCTCCCGCATCAGCTCATTTTTGGTGAACTCACTGGCCCGCTTGACCTTGCGGGTCTTCACGTCACTGAACTGGTAAGGCTTGCACACCACTTCAAAGGCGACGGGAATTGAAACTTCCCCACTATAGTATAGGGCGTTCAGCAAGTTGATACCTTTGACCGAACGCCCTTTGCAGTGATCAAAGTGCCAGCACATGATTTCGTTCTCATCCGTCCAGGCCTTCTCCTGAATGGTATCGTCAAATATCAGGCAACCATCTTCCTGTTCTATCTGGCGTACCGTTGCTTTAACCTGACTCCAAAGGTCTTTGGAGGTAAATGCTTTCGATGCCAGAAAACGCGTCATCTGGTCATGGCTTATATCCCCTTCCATCATTGCCGACAATCCGGTCGCCGTCGTAAACCCGTTATTGCAGATCAGGTAGTCTGTGTATAATTCTAGTTTTATTTTTTCCATCCCGAAATAATACGCTTTTTGAGGGGTGGGTGCGTAACATCAGATATTAATACTTAACATTTTGGGAGTCAAAATTTAAGCTTGCTCATACTCAATTTAAGGCCCTTGCTTTTTACTTTTGTTGCCGGATAATCGCATAGAAATACCAAAACGATTGACGTCGGCTCACAGCAGCGGGTAGCATGAAAACTCTTCTAGAAAATCAATAGCCTGTAACCGTGCATAGTCAACGCTTCAATAAAATTATTCACTTAACAGAACATGCCCAAAAACGCATGATTGAACGTGATATTTCAATGGAGTTGCTAATCGACCTCATCGAAACAGGACAGTTAAGCTATAAAGACGACAAACATGCGTGGATTGCAAAGTTCTATCAACATCGAACCGACAACTTGCTTTGTGCTGCAGTAGTCATAGATCAAACGGTTATTGTTAAAACAGTGATGTATCACTTTAGCTTCGAGAATGAATTATGAAAACAATTTACTACCCGGAAGACGACATATTGGAACTGCATTTCAGCGACAATCCTATCGTTAGAGAAACAACCCAAGATTGGAATGTGGTTTTGTCTTACGATGCTAATAATCACCTTGTGCAGATGGTGATATTAGAAGCCAGCGTTTCTGGTCTTCTGCCTTTGCAGGAACAGAAAGCCGCTTAGGTTATAGTCGGGTTACGCTATGCTAACCCGACATGACTTCCTCTTAAACATGCACAATGAAAGACCTGACCCTCTCCTTGTTTCTCGCCGATTCATGACCCCAGTTATTCATGGTTTTAAGGTGGGATACTTTGGTTGAGGCGGTTGAATTTCCTATCCATTTGGAGTCTGCTGAAGGATATTTCACGATGACTGATAAGAAAGTGTGCGCTTGTTGCCCATCGGAAATCACGGAGATCAATGACTCTGAAGAGCATGTGATCCCAAACTCGATAGGTGGGCGCAAAAAGGTTCGCGGATTTATTTGTATTACGTGCAACAGTTCGTTCGGTCAGTCTTGGGATACTAAATTGGCTGAGCAGCTTAACTGGTTTTCGCTGGCAGTTGGTATTGAGCGCGAACGGGGCAGCAGCCCAGATGAGATCGTCCAGACGGTGGACGGGACTGAGTTACGCTTGCGAGCCGACGGAACGATGACGCGTAAGGAGCCATTTTTTCAAAGAACAGAATCCGACGGTAAAGCCAACATACGTATGTTTGCCCGCACAGAACGCGAAGCTCGGAAAATGTTACAAGGGATTAAGAAAAAGCATCCTAAGTTTGACCTGGAAGGTGAGTTAAAGAACCTTAAAATGACGCCGTTCAAGGAGGACAGTGCGCTGCAACATCGGCTTGAATTAGGAGGTTCAGAAGCAGGACGATCCGTAGTCAAAACAGCCATCGCGCAGTGTGTCGGCTTGGGAATTCCCGCGCACCGCTGCGAAATTGGCATCCACACATTAAAGACGCCAACCGATGACAGAGGATTCGCACTTTTTTATATCCGAGATGTGGTGATCGACCGGCCGCAAACCGATTTATTCCATCTTGTTTCTATTCGGGGCGATTCAGAAAAAGGCACCCTGCTCGCATATGTTGAGTACTTCGGAGCAATGAGGGTTATGGTCAACCTCAGCAGTAAATTTGAAGGGGACAGTTTTACAGATGTGTACGCGCTTAACCCACAGACGCGTGAAGAATTGGACCTGTCGGTGAACTGGGATATACCTGCAACCGAGCTACATGCTGCGTTTAATGGCTTTGGATTGGACGCAAACAATTTCGATCTCGCCTGCAGAAACGCTACGGCAATCGCCTCTGATATGCGAAAGATGAGGGAAAGACATCATGTACATCGCGAGGAGCTTTCCGCTGTGTTATCCCAGCTAGGCATCCCGCCGGGCGGTATCCCGGAACCGAAAGACTATGACAAATTTAACGGCATGATGGAGGAAAAATTAGGTTCTCTTTCAGAGTTCATCAAGAAAATCCCCCCAATGCCCGATGACTAATTCAGATTCCAGATTAAGCACGGGGGTCATGGGGTCAGGGTCATGGGTAGAGTAAGAAAACACAGGGTCTTGCAATCACACATCCGGTCTGAGCTTAGCCCAGTCGGACATGCTGTTTATGCCTGACATTAAAAAAAGGCCGTCAATACCAGCGATATAACGCCAGCCAATAATACGCCGAGCATCCATCTGTTTAGATTTAATTCACCATCAATACGATCAAACCGAACATTCATGTCGGCCTTAATGTCATTTTTGGCTTCGATTAGGTCATGCTTAGTGACAAGTTCATCCTGAGCTTCGGCAATCACAGTACAACCGCCTTGAGTGGCAGCGAGAACCGGCATATTCGGCAAGCATCACCAGATTCGCCGGTAACACCGCCTCGCGCTACGCGCCCTTCGACAAGGCTCAGGACAAGCTTGAATGGCCTTATTCTGTGGCTGATTAATTCCAGTGCCATTTAGTGCGGCACAACATGGTCTTGCAACCATTCTAAAAAATCTTGCCGATCCATTTTACTGGCGGCAACAGCCAATATGACTGCTTCTTGACTATCAACATCGGCTTGTATTTCATAGCCATTCATCAGCAAGGTAACCTCAAGCGCGGCATGACCAATACGTTTATTGCCGTCGACAAACGGATGATTATTAATCAAAGAGAAACCTAACGCCGCCACTTTTTCGATTAATGTCGGGTACAGCTCCTGATTTGCATAACTCATGCGAGGCTGTGCCAATGCGGATTCTAGTCCTTCTTGATTACGAACTCCCATGGCACCGCCTGATTGCTCAATGACTCGCTTATGCAGTTTTAAAACCTGTTCCAGCGTTAATAATTGCATTAGGACAGCCGTTTATACAGCTCTTTATTTTTATCCATGGCGTAGTCCATTGATTGCTCAAAATCGAGATGGTTGTCGCTATCGGTTACTTGTATTTTGATTTTATGTTTCGGCAAATTTTCTAAAATTTCCAATAACGCATCATACAAAGTATCTTCAACTTGAATGGTTAATGTTTTCATGGTCTCCCCTGTTTATTCCAGCGCGTTAGGTTGGCAGCGTAGGTTGATGCTGTTCCAACCCAACATTTGCCGCATCCAAATAAAATATTTGTAGATTCTACTCGAAAATCACGGCCAACCGTGCCAGCACTTCATCCATAATGGATTCCGGCACACTTTCCAGCTTCTTAGCGTGACGGGAGCTTAGGTCGATAGCTCTCGGCTGATCGCACCGAATAACGCCGGTGGTATTCGTGCCTGCCCCCATCAACGTCACCGCAAAGCCGCTGGTACGGGCATGATTTCTGCCCCCAGTAATAGGCAGAACTACCGGCGTATGGGTTGCGCGATTGAACGCAAGGGGCGAAACAACCAACACCGGGCGGGTTCCTTGCTGCTCATGTCCTGCAGTCGGATCGAGTGAAACCAGATATATGTCACCCCGCTCCATTTATAGTAGCTCGTTACCGATCGGGCCGGAATCTAACCAGGCGTGATCTTCATCGCTGATCGGTGCGGAAGCGTCACACTGCGCCAACAACTCGTCAAGGGTGTAGCGCGGCCGCAATTGAGGTTCGACCACCAACCGGCCATGATCAATCTCAATGCCGACCGTAGTACCGGCCCCTATATGCAACATATCGAGAAATGCAGGTGGAACGGCCATCATAATTGAGCCGCCCACTTTGCGAAGACTTGTTGTGTACATGGCTATGCTTCCTAGTAATTATACATAAATATAATGTGACTGTAGCAACTGATACTTTGCTTAGCAACAAGCAGTTTAGTTAGGTGGCTTTCCTATCCAATTCCTTCAAATGCTTTAATTTTTCCTTGATCTTGATTTCCAGGCCCCGGTCTACCGGCTGGTAATATTGCCTGCCCGCCAACGCATCGGGAAAATAGTTTTCCCCGGCGGCATAGGCTTCCGGCTCGTTATGGGCATAGCGGTATTCCTTGCCGTAATCCAGCGATTTCATCAATTTGGTCGGCGCGTTTCTTAAATGAACCGGCACGCCTAGGCTGCCGCTCTGTCTGGCATCGGCCATCGCCGCATTGTAGGCCATGTAAACCGCATTGCTTTTCGGCGCACAGGCCAGATAGACGACGGCTTGCGCCAAGGCCAGCTCGCCTTCCGGGCTGCCTAAGCGCTCCTGGGCTTCCCAGGCGTTGATGCAAATCTGCAAGGCTCTCGGATCGGCATTGCCTATATCCTCGGACGCCATCCTGACCACGCGACGGGCCAGATAGGACAAATCGCAGCCGCCATCCATCATTCGGCACAACCAGTACAGCGAGGCGTCGGGCGAACTGCCGCGCACCGATTTATGCAGCGCCGAAATCTGGTTGTAAAATTCTTCGCCCTGGTTATCGAAACGCCGTACGCCGCCCGACAGCACTTCCTTGGCGATGGCTTCATTAACCGTCTGTCCGCCTTTGGCGGCGGCAAGCTCTACGGCGATTTCCAGCAAGTTGAGCAGTCTTCGGGCATCGCCGTCAGCCGCCTGGGCGAACTGCTGTTTGATGTCATCGGCCATTTCGATAGCCAGACCGCCCAAACCGTGCACCTTATCGGTTAACGCTTTATCGATCACCGCCAATAAATCATCCGCCGTTAAGGCGTTAAGCACATAGACCCGAGCCCTGGACAATAACGCATTATTCAGCGCAAAAGACGGATTTTCGGTGGTCGCACCGACAAAATAAACCGTGCCGTCTTCCACATGCGGCAGGAATGCATCCTGTTGCGACTTGTTAAAACGATGCACCTCATCGACGAACAAGATGGTGCGCCGATGCTGTTCCAGCTGGATTTTTTTGGCCTCGGCAACCGCCGCCCTGATTTCCTTGACACCGGACAGCACCGCCGAAATCGGCATAAACTCGGCATCGGAATGCTGGGCAATGATTCGCGCCAGCGTGGTTTTACCGGTACCCGGCGGTCCCCAGAAAATCATCGAGTGCAAGCGTCCCGATGAAATCGCTTCATACAGCGGCTTACCGGGCTTCAGGATATGTTGTTGGCCGACGTAATCGGCTAACTCGGTTGGCCGCATCCTGTCGGCCAAGGGTTTGGTCAAATCATCGAAAAGCATAAAAATCAGGCGAAGGGCAAAAGGCTAAGGACGAAGGTTCATGCTGTTTTAGCCTTTCGCCCTTCGCCCTTTGCTTAAATTCAATCAGAGAAAACATCGGCACCTTTGGGCGCCTTAAACTCGAATAAAGTCTGCTTTAACGGCGGGTTCAAAATTACATTGGAAAAATAAATACGCGTCAGCTGACCGAAATTGTCACTCAACTCCATGCCACCCAGCGAATCGTTATTTAAACCGATCAGCACATATTTAAAACTGCTTTCCTGACTTTTAGGGACTAATTTTACCCACATCAAGTCGCCATCGACACCCTGCTGTTCCATGGTGTAATTATCCTCCAGGGAAATTTCGCCGCTTAACAGCAATGCCGGTGTTGACCCCATAGACTCATCGAGTTTTTTAACGGTGACCTGTTCCAGATCGGTATCATAAAACCAGACCTTTCCGGTCGTAGAAACAATCTGTTGTTGAAAGGGTTTTAAATAATCCCAGCGGAACTTCCCCGGACGTTGCAGATAAAAAACGCCATAACTGGTTTGAGTAGGGTTTCCTGCTTCATTAATCAATACCTGCTTAAAATCGGCGGTGAGCGATTTTGTATTCTTTAAAAACGCTTTTAATTGCCTGACCGGCTTATCTTCTGCATAACCTGATGCATGGACCAGCAACATTGCTATCAAGCCGGCGAAAATTATAATTTTCTTCATAAATACCCCTGTTAATTATTCGGTAACCAATCGTTAATCAAGGTTTCAAATTGATTAACGGGCGAATCCACACACGATGAATACTCTTCCGGGGCTGAACCGGCAATGAATGGATACGACTTCGCTCCCGTGCAATTTTCATTCGCCAGCAAGCCGTTAGCCGGATCAACCCATGCCGTCTTAATATTGTCCGGCGGAATCAGGTTCACCGGCTGGTTTGAAATCTGCTTCATTAACGACGTCCAAACTTGCAAAGCACCGCTTGCCCCGGTTAACCCGGCCGGCTTGTTATCGTCCCGGCCAATCCAGACCACA
The DNA here is from genome assembly GCF_037671525.1 of Methylobacter svalbardensis. Classification (NCBI taxonomy): domain Bacteria; kingdom Pseudomonadati; phylum Pseudomonadota; class Gammaproteobacteria; order Methylococcales; family Methylococcaceae; genus Methylobacter; species Methylobacter svalbardensis. The sequence goes on along the minus strand of NZ_JAWPOH010000009.1, from coordinate 91,942 downwards.
GCTAAATAATCACCGGTGTAACCGGCAAACCAACTGTCTTTTGAATCGTTAGTCGTACCGGTTTTGCCGATCAAACCATAGTTTGCCGGAAAAGCGGAATACGCCGAACGTCCGGTACCTTCATGCATCACTTCCTGCAACATAGTATTGACGATATACGTTACCGACGGATCAAGCACTTGCCTCACCGTAAACGGATAACTTTGTAAGCGCGTACCGTCGGCCGCAACCACCGCCCTGATGCCTTTTATCGGCGTTGAAAAACCGTCACCCGCCAGCGTTTGATAAATTTGAGTGACTTCCATCGGCGTTAAACTCGCAGCCCCCAGCAGGAATGAAGGGAACAAATCAATCGCCCGGGTGATGCCCATACTGCGTAATGTTTTAGCGACTCTGGCCACCCCAATATCCATCCCTATCCGAACAGTAGCCAGGTTGTATGAATGCGCCAGTGCCGTATGAAAACTCACGGTGCCATGCTCTCTGTGATCATAGTTTTTAGGACTCCAGTCATTGCCATGCGAGCCCTTAACCAAAATGGCCGTATCGCTGACCGGCGTGGTAATGGTGTACTTGTTTGGATATTCCAGCGCGGTCAAATACACGACCGGCTTGATTAACGAACCTATCGGCCTGACCGCATCCAGGGCACGATTAAATCCAGCACCGGATACTTCGCGACCGCTCATCAGCGCGGCTATCTCGCCGCCGTCTCTATGCGTAACCACAGCAGCGGCCTCAAGGTCGTTAGCTTTAGGCAGTTTTTCAAGCTGCTTTAGCTTTTTGGACAGCGTATCCTCCAGCGCATCCTGAACCCGGGTATCCAATGTGGTGAAAATTCTTAGTCCTTCGGAGGTTAAATCTTCCTCCTTGTATTCCTGTCTTAATTGCCGCTTGACCAGATCGAGAAAGCCGGGATAACGATTGGTTGAACGGTGGGTATTGGCGATCACATTTAAGGCCTTGGCTTTCGCCTTGACTGCCTGCTCTTCAGTGATATGACCTTCCGCCTCCATCTCTCCCAGCACCAGATTGCGTCGTTGTACGGCGCGATCGGCATAACGCCTCGGGTCGTACTCAGACGGCCCGCGGACCAACGCAATCAACGAAGCCACATGTTCCAGAGGCAAGTCCTTTAAAGAACTGCCGAAATAAAATTCGCTGGCCAAGCCAAAGCCATGCACCGCGCTGCCGCCATCCTGACCCAGATATATTTCATTTAAATAAGCCTCCAGGATTTCATCTTTGCTGTAGCGATACTCCAAAATCAGTGCCATAAAAGCTTCTTTGACTTTCCGCGTCAAACTGCGTTCAGATGTCAAATAAAAGTTCTTAACCAGCTGCTGGGTAATGGTACTGCCGCCTTGCACAGTATGACCGGCAAGCACATTCATCCAAACTGCCCTGGCAATGCCCTTAAATGAAATACCGATGTGCTGATAAAAATCCCGGTCTTCTGAAGCCAGCAATCCTTTAATAAGCGCATCAGGCGCCTCTTCCAGCTTGATTAAAATCCGGTCTTCTTTGATCCTGGGATATAAGCTCCCGATTTGCACGGGATCCAGACGCACAATAGCGAGATCTTGATTCTGCGCAGCGTCGACGATGCTGGCGATGCCAGATGCGGTAAAATTCACTCGTATCACGCTGCTGGGTTGAGCTTGGTCCCAGAAGGTAAACCCCCTGGTTTTTACACTGACTTGCGAGCCGTTTTTAAAATACGTGCCTTCCGAAGACAAATGAACATCCAGCCGATAATGTAGCGCCTGCAGTAACGCTTCAAACTCTGCGCCAATCAGCTTATAACCGGCATAAAGCTCTACCGGACTGGCATAAACCCGTGCCGGAATAGCCCAGCGTTTACCTTCGAATTGGCTACGCACGTTGTGGTCCAGGTAACCCAGATAACTCGCCAAAATAAATGCAAATCCGGCCACAAAAACCAGAAATGAATTTCTAATCCAATGAGAACCTGACTTTTGGGGAGCCGTTTTTTTCTTATCGTATCTACCCGAGCTACGTTTTTTGGTTTTTTCTGCCATAACCTCTTACAACATTTGTTTTATTAACGTGCGCTATTATACATAAATAGTGTCGTAGGTTGGGTTAGGCGCATCTTTTTGCGCCGTAACCCAACGCGTGAGACTATACAGTCAACACAACCTTCCCGGTGCTATGCCCGGCTTCTATCAATTGATGCGCTATTGCGGCCTCTTCCAGCGGTAACTGTTTGCTGATATGTGCCTTTAAAAACCCTTGCTCAATCCATTGCGCGCATTGCTTCAAAATTTCAACGTGCTTGTCTCTTGCCTCAGGCAAATCTCTGAGCATCGGCGTTAACATCAGCTCAAAGCCTATCGATAAATTACGCATTCGGGCTTCAGCCAGACTCAATTCGCCCGGATCGAGCAAGGTCACCAGATGACCGAAATGCGCGGTCACTGGGATGCTTTGTTTAAATACCTCAGCGCCCACGGTATCGAAAACCAGCTCAGCGCCTTTGCTGTCAGTCAGTTTATTGACCGCATCGGCAAAACCGTTTTGGGTATAAATAATGGCTTCATCAGCGCCCATCGCTTTGACAAATTCGGCCTTTTGCCCGGAACTCACCGTGGTAATCACTCGGGCACCTTTTAATTTCGCCAATTGTATCGCCACATGCCCTACTCCGCCTGCTCCGGCATGAATCAGTACTGTTTGACCGGATTGCAATCTGCCGCGATCGAACAAAGCGCCCCACGCGGTAATCAACACCAGCGGCAATGCGGCGGCCTCGCTAAATGAACCGGTTTCCGGCATCAAACTCGCCCAGCGTTGATCTATTACCGTAACTTCGGCGTAATTGCCCTGTTCACGGCCTAGCCCACCATGACAAAACCAGACTTTATCGCCCGGTTTAAATTGACTGACCGCACTGCCGGTTTCGATAACCTCTCCAGCTCCGTCACAACCCAATACCGCAGGCAGCGGATTATCATAAAGCAAGCCGTTACGCCTGATTTTAGTATCGACAGGGTTGACGCCGGCGGCTTTAAGCCGGACTTTGATCTGGGTTGCCGTGGAGATTTCCGGCTCGTCAATATCATGTAATTTCAGGACATCTGGATTACCGATGGCTGTCATCATTATTGCTTTCATGTTTTTGCCTTTTTTGTAAATAGAAATACGTAACCTCTCACTACAGATTTAATAATCAGGCGAAGGACAAAAGGCGCAAGGCGAAAAAACCAACCTCCAAATTAGCCACCCTTAGCCCTTAGCCCTTAGCCTTTTGCCTTTTGTCTTTTGTCTTTTGTCTTTATCCATCAGCCAGCCATTGCCGACGATAATCCTGATAATCGTAATGTTTCATTTTTTTTACCCGTAGAGAGTTGCTCAGGTAAATATCCGGCAGGTTGTAGCCATTAAAACGGTTCGCCTTAATCAAGGTGTAAGCTCCAACCTGTTTAAAAACCACTTTATCCCCTATTTCCAACGGTTCTTTAAATCGATATTGTCCGAATATATCACCGGCCAAACAGGTACAGCCCGCTAAAATGGCAGTATATTGCCCATCAGGGTCATGTTCATGCAATTCAGGCTGACGCTGATATTCGAATACTTCGGGATTATGATTGACCGAGGTGTCCAGTATCACGATGCTTACACCGTCACTGACAAAGCTATCAAGCACCGTTGCCACTAAATGCCCTGTTTGGCCTACGACCGCTTTGCCCGGCTCAATATAAACCTCAATGGCATAATCATGTTTCAGCTTATTGACCAACTCGACAAATGGGCGATGATCTTCAATCCGATCAAACAAATAGCCGCCGCCGATATTCAACCATTCAAGATCGGCCAATCCTATCCCCAAATGCTGCTGAAGCTTGTCGATCGTTTTAATTAACGGGCTGAAATCGGTTGCTGAAAAAACGTTATGGATATGCAGACCCTGAATTTGATCAAGACAAATCGACCGGCTCAATTCATCAATAGCCACACCCAGCTTTGAATGCTGCCGACAAGGATCGAAGCGCTGATCATGCAGAAAAGACAACTTTGGATTAACCCGTAAGCCGATTGAGGTCTGAGCCCCGGCCGTTTCAGAATACCGCCGATATTGCGGCAGCGAATTAAAGCTGATGTGGGAGCACAGCAAGCTGAGTTCATCCAGCTCCTCCGGTCTTATGCCGGGCGTGGTCAAATGAATACTGCCCTGCCCGGATAAAACCTCATCGGCCAGCCGCGCTTCGAATAAGGAACTGACCGAGAAGCCATCAACACAGGGCTTCGCCATCTCCATGACTGCGGAAAAAGGCAAGGCTTTAATCGAATATAAGACATTGCAGCCGCACTGATTTTTCAGCTCGGTTAAAACCGCCAACGCCCGGGTCACTTCTATTTCATCGACAACAAAAGCCGGCGTGGAATAAATACTGTCTTTCAATACTTGAAAATCCATCAGCTTAAAAACTGCCGTCCTTTACCGGCATAAACTGCTTTTTCCGTTATGACAATATCCATGGCCACATCATGAGCCTCCATAACGACTTGCTCAACTAGCTGGGACTCAAAACAAACCCCGATTAATACCGTATCGGCTCTGACACGCTTCAATAAGCGATCGTAATAACCTCCGCCATTACCCAAGCGCCCGCCATTTCGATCAAAAGCCACGCCCGGCACCAATACGCAATCGAGCTGTTTAGCGGCGATTGCTTTCCCCGCCTCGCCCCATCGTTGCTGAGGTGGCTCTAAAATTCCCCACATGCCCGGCACCAGTTCGGCAACATCTTCCAGCCACCATAAACCCAACTTATTATGCCCCTGCTGATCTTTAGTGCAGTAAGGGACGACTATGCGCTTAGCGGTTGTCAGTTCACACAATAATGCCGCTTGAGTCCTGGCTTCTGAGCGGCAGTGGCTATACCACATCACAGTTTTGGCCTGCCGATAAACAGGATGCGCTATAAATCGGTCGCAAATAATCCGGCTAAGCGCCTCTTTATCGATTTGCTGATTGCGCGCATCGTTAGCTTTGCTGCGTTGCCGTTTTTTCAGATCATTCATCTGCACCCCATAATGTTGTACCCTGGAAAACATAAAATTACCCCGATAATACACAGATTCAACACCGGTTCAAAACTCAAATAGGCAAGCGCATTTTTATTCTGCGGCTTTTTCTTTTATACTTGCCGGATAAAAACATAAAGGAGAGATCATGGAAAAGCCATTTATTTTACATATGCTAACCACCGCTAAAAATCTTAGCCCGTTTGATGTCAATATGGCATTGGATGCAGGCTGGGTTTCCGCATCACCCTACATCAATGTTGAACCCAGCGAAGTTCAAGGCTTAGTGCAGGATGCCATTTTCTCTCGCAGTCCCAAGAACTTGAAACGCACCGGGATATTCATTGGCGGGCGTGATACCAAACAAGCGATGGATATGTTAAAGACGGCGAAACGTTCAATGTTCCCTCCTTTTCAAGTTTCCGTCTTCGCTGACCCCAGCGGCGCATTTACCACCGCCGCCGGCATGGTTGCGGCAGTCGAACGCGAATTAAGACTTAAATTCGACACCACTCTGGAAGGAAAAAATATTCTCGTTCTGGGCGGAACCGGCCCTGTAGGCCAGGTGGTCGCAGTGATTGCCGCTCAATGCGGAGCGCAGGTGAAACTCATCGGTCGTCAACTGGACAAAGCTCAAGCCATTGCCGATATGTGCAACAATGAATTCGGCGAAGGTAAAATCACCATTGAAGCCGGCGCAGACGCCGATAAAGCCGAATACATGAAAACCGCTGATGTGGTCTTTGCAACCGGTGCCGCAGGCATTGAATTATTGAGCGCAGAACTTATCGCTTCAGCCCCACAACTCAAAGTTGCTGCCGATGTTAATGCAGTACCACCATCAGGTATCGCAGGCGTTGATGCTTTCCATAATGGCACCCCCATCGAGGGTTCAAACAGTGGTGCAGTCGGCTTGGGCGCTATGGCAATAGGCAATATTAAATATCAGACTCAAATCATGATGCTGAAAAAAATGATCAGTACCGATAAGCCTGTTTACCTGCATTTTGAACATGCTTTTGAAACCGCAAGAGACTATATTAAATCAAGTTCTTGAGTTTACACTTTCGGATTAACCTGCATAATAACAAGGAACTCTAATGGCGAAGCGTAGCATTCTTCATATGTTTGACCCCATGCCGAACAATAGCCCATTCGACATTAACATGGCTCTGGATGCGGGGTTTGATGTCCTTATGCCGTATAACAATGTCAAGCTCGATAGCGTGCATGGACTGACTCAAGATGCCGTTTTCTCCCGCAGTCCATCGGGTGTTAAACGCACCGGAATTTTTATCGGCGGCCGCGATTTAGGCTTGGCTATGGACATGCTAAACACCAGCAAACAAGCGATGGTTTCGCCTTTTGAAGTCTCGGTTTTTGCCGACCCCAGCGGCTCTTTCACCACCGCTGCGGCCTTAGTGACTTGCGCGGAAAAAGAACTCAAAGCAAAGCACAACAAAGAACTGAAAGAATGCTCAGTGGTGATTTTTGGCGGAACAGGTCCGGTAGGTATTGCTACGGGTATTATTGCCTCATTAGCCGGTGCCGATGTGACATTAACCGACCATTTGTCAATCGATACGGCCGTTGATGTTGCTAAAGCCTACAACCGCCGCTTTAACTGCACGCTTACAGGAGTCCTGGCCAAATCCGAAGCCGATAAAATCCAATTGGTAAAGGATGCTGACATTATCTTTTGTACCGCTAAAGCGGGCATTCAGGTTTTAAATGCCAGTGTTCTTAAAGAGGCGACCCAACTGAAAGTGGCTGCCGATGTTAATGCCGTCCCACCTTCCGGAATAGAGGGCATCAACAACAATGATTCCGGCGCACCACTCATCCACGCAATCGATGCGCCAGGCGCAGTAGGTATTGGTGCCTTAGCTATTGGGAATGTTAAGTTTCAACTGCAGCATGAATTATTAAAAGCGATGCTGGAAGCCGAACAGCCTTTATTTATAGACTTCAGATATGCATTTAACAAAGCCAGAGAAATGCAATTTAATACTCACGTAAACTAGAATAACAACCAGGTTTTACTCACAACTCAGGTCTCTGCAAGTTAACGTGGAAACCTGAATCACCAAATCAAAGCGCCATCGATACAATTGAATTTAATCGCCATGTGAATCAATTCAACATCATTTTTTACGCGCAACTTACCGTAAAGACGATAGCGATAAGTATTTACCGTCTTGTCACTCAATTGCAGTATTGCCGACATTTCCTGAATCGTTTGTCCCTGGAAAATCAAAGTCACCACTTCCGCTTCTCGCGGAGAAAGTATTGAGAACGGCGATACATTACTTCCAGGCAAGCCCTGAAAAGCGAGGTTATTGGCAACTTCAGAACACAGGTAACGCTTACCTTCAACTACTTTCCGAATGGCATGAACCATTTCATCCATTGGCGAACCCTTAGAAATAAAACTTAAAACACCCAGCTTGAATAGTTGATCGGGAATAGGGCCGTCATTATGAACAGATACCGCAATGATCTTTACTTCAGGATCCAGTTGCAGGATTCTACGGCAGGCTTCTACACCACCTATCCCCGGCATGTTAACATCCATCAATACCACATCGGGCGACAAATCAACGACTGCATCAATAGCTTCCTCACCCGATTTAGCCACACCGATAACAGCAATATCTTCAACCTTATTCAATAATGCTTCAATCCCGGCTCGAACAAGTTCATGATCATCGACGAGTAAAACACTAATCATAACTTTTTCATCCCTTTTTCAACTAACTATAAAACAGCTAGCCATATGCATTCAAAAAGCATCGATAGTACATTATATGCCCATATTTATACATAAGTAGATTTACCTAAATTGATGTAATATGCTTTTACAATGTTTTAAGCCATCAACATCTACATAACCAATATGTCTTGATATTATTACAAAATGAAATTCGACAAATTATCAATAAAAACATTTCCGAAAAAAGTTAACCCTTCAACAGCCGCGGGTATTTTTTTAAGCATTATTCTAATCCTGTTTATTATTATAATTGCTGCCAATGATCCGCTTTCTTTTATTAACTTAACCGGACTTGTGATTGTCATAGGCGGCACGACTGCTGCTATCTTTTTAAGCTATCCTTTAAGAGACATTAGACATGGATTGAAATCAGCAAAACTTATTTTCTTTTATGAAGACCTAAATCCCCAAAGGGAAGCTAACGAAATTGCCGCCGTTGCTCAAATGTGGTTTAACAAAGATAAACTTGCCATTGAAAACATCATCGACAGCATCAACAACCCCTATTTAAAAACCGGCTTCCAGCTTATCGTAGACAACACCCCGGTAGAAGACATCTTGTCGTTACTTAAATGGCGTATTGCCCGACTGAGAGCCAAAGAAAAAGCCGAAGCTAATATATTTTACAGTCTAGCCGCTTATTCTCCCGCGTTTGGCATGCTGGGCACCCTGGTAGGCATGATAAATATGCTGCAAATCATTGAACTTAAAGATATAGCAGGCATAAGCTACAACATGGGCATTGCGCTGATTACCACCTTTTACGGCCTCATCATGGCCAACCTTATCTTCAATCCTATTGCCATAAAACTCGAACGGCGCACTGAACAGCGCATTATGATTATGAGCATGATCATGGAAGGCATTACGCTGATAGCAGCTCGTCGCAGCCCCTCGTTTGTCCGAGAAACGCTCAAGTCATTCATCAAGCACTATGACGATGAATTAAAAGACTGAAGCCGTTCGCCGGGGCTATAAATCCCAGCCTTGAATCTCACAAACCGACTAAGTCCTGAAAAATGAGTAAATATCCATTGTCGAAATTACAGTCCTCACTGTCCCTAGAGGATCTGCTTAACCAACCGGACACACACAACTCACAAAACTGGTTATTAAGCTATTTAGATGTATTCGTGCTGATCGTCATGCTAGTCATCACGCTGATTACATTAAGCGACTTAAACACCGAACAGCAACAAGCAGCCGCCAATAAACCGCGAGCGATTAAGCCTAGAACAGTACCAACGGTAATATGCCCTCCAGTTGTTGTACCGGCTATCGTAACCTGCCCTCCCCCCATTGTTGCGGAAAACAAACCCGTTCAAGCCATCGTACCCATCGAAAATAACGTCGAGATAAAAACCGAAGCCAAAGAAAACAACAGCATTGCTCCCGCTCCTGTCAATACGCCGGAAATTAAAAGCGCCGATAACATCACAACAAAGCCCATTCCCCAACCGATTAACACCCAACAGGCAACCGTCAAGCCAACAGACGAAAACAAATTGCAGCAGCAGTTAACAAAAGCAATTGATGAATTTGGCCTTAATAAAACCGTCAACATAAAAGTTACCCATGGTTATGCACAGCTTGAGATTCAAGACAAAGTGTTGTTTAAATCTTCAGAAGCAGATCTAACAGTTCCGGGAAAAGCCTTAATAAAGCGCCTTACCCCCTTATTAAAACAAGCGGTTGGCCTGATCCTAATTGAAGGACACACAGACAACATCCCCATTAAAACCGCCCAGTTCCCTTCAAACTGGGAACTGGGTTCTTCCAGAGCCACCAGTGTTTTGCACTTCTTGGTCTCACAACAATTAGACAGCAGCCGCTTGCGAGCCATTACTTATGCAGACACCATGCCCGTCACCGACAATGCAACACCGGAAGGCAGAGAGAAAAACCGACGCGTCAATATTTTAATCAAATTTTCAGAACAATAAACCCAAGGACTTCCTTAAAAAATCGAACAACCAATCCCCCGATTATTTAACATGTCTGCGCCGGTGCTGTATCATAAAGTCGTACAATCTTAAAAAACGCCTGCGCCTTATCTCTTTCAAACCAAAAAGAAGGCGGCATCTTTATAACAAATAACCGGGGGAATTAATGACTGTTGGTGTTGATGATTTTAAAAAAGCTATGCAACTATGGACCAGTGGCGTCACCGTTGTTACGACACATTCTGAAAAGTTCGGCATTCAGGGCATGACAGTAACCGCCTTTTCAAGCGTTTCAATTAATCCACCTCAAATATTGGTTTGCCTAAATGAATCTGCCGATACCGGCGCGGGAATTAAACAAAGCCAGCATTTTGCTGTCAACATTTTAAGTTCAACCCAACAAGACGTTTCCAATCAATTTGCCGGAGGCAGCAACCAACAGCAACGGTTTGAAAATACCCCATGGACAGCGGGCACTACCGGCGCACCCATTCTGGATAACAGTCTCATGTCCCTGGAATGCAAAGTCATAGAAGAAGTTCGCGCGGGCACTCACTGGATTATAATCGGCGAAGTACAAGACTGTGTGTGCCGCGAGGGAGAACCCCTTTTGTATTATCGAGGTAATTACCAGCAACTTATGCCCCAACCATAACCCGAATCAAAGACAAACAAATACCCCTTAAAACGCTATGCGGCAAGGTATATTTCGCAAAAAACCGCTCCTCTTTGAGGCTTTTTTAAAACCGGCATTACGGCCCTAATAGAATTATCTTTGAGTCTAGTTAAAATATTTTGCCCTGCTCATATCTTTAGTGCTATTATTTGTTCCGGTTAGAGTTTGAGCCAGCTTTATTTATGAAGCTGGGATTTGTAAGCCAACAAAAATTGGCGATTTTTTAAGCAAGAGTGTGATATGTCAGAGCAAGTTGTAGGTACCGTTAAGTGGTTCAATGATGAAAAAGGTTTTGGATTTATTGAGCAGGAAGGTGGCAAAGATGTTTTTGTTCACCACAGTGCAATTAACGGCGCAGGCCGCAAGACCTTGAGAGAAGGCCAAAAAGTTACTATGGAAGTAACTCAAGGTCAAAAAGGTCCACAAGCCGAGAATGTAACCCCAGCGTAACAAACTCATATACTTGGCCCAAAGGTCTATCGACTTTTGGGCCAAGCTCATATTTAGTCACCCACTTATGGCTTTTGTAAACATAGCAAGCCAAGACTAAATATTGATGAGTTTTAAAAAACGCTTCGGACGAGAAATTCGTTTTATTTGAGCAACCCTCCTAAATTACAGCATCATGCACAAACTGCATGTACTTGCTGTGTACGCCCTTTTAATTTGTTAGGGCATAGACAACCTATTCAAATTAAGCCAGATCGCGTTTAATTATTGCGCATCACCATCCTATTTTAAGCAACAGCATTTCTACTTGCTTTCTTTGCACTCAATAGATTCTGATGGGCCGGATTACAGAGAAATAGTTATTTTGTAACCAATCCCGTATGTCAGGCTTTATCACACTTCCCTTAGGTTGACGAGATCCAGACAAAAAGCGCCCTAGTCGAGAAAATAGGACGCCGAAAAAAGCGAAAAAAGAGGGCCATCTTCACATTTACAAGCCAACATCGACGACAAGGCCTTGCTCGCTCAAGCTTTTTTGCAAATAGGCAGCCGTTTTCTTTCGCTCTCAACAACCAGAATGCGCATCAATAAACTCGTTTACGTCTGGCGAACAACACCGATTCAACTAAGCGATGCTTTTGAATACCGGTTTCCGAGACGGTTAATAACTATTGGATGCCGGGAATTTAATCTTGGCTATCCGCCGATAATTTGCTGCACATCATGATTTACCTCACCGTTTTCATGCACGACAGAACGAACATGAATGTCCCGTTGCGGAAATGGAATGACTATTTTATGCTCACGGAAGGCCTTTTCAAGGCGAAAGTGTAAGTCATGCGTAGTCGGCAATCGATTTGCCAATTCACTGACAAAAAGACGGATAGAAAAATCCAACGAGCTATCGCCAAAACCGACGAACAATACACTTGGTTCTGGTTCGGCAAGTACCAGCGGCATCGCTTTTACCGTATCGATCATGACCTTATGCGCCAGCTCGACATTGGAACCGTAGGCAATACTGACCGGAATCACCAGGCGGGTGGTGGCATCGCTTAAGGTCCAGTTTACCAACTGACTGGTAATAAAGGTTTTATTCGGAATAATCAGCTCTTTTTGATCCCAGTCGATGAGTGTAGTAGCCCGCATTTGAATCCGGCTGACTTTACCGCTGACATTATCGATAGTTACGGTATCGCCAACCCGTATCGGGCGCTCAAACAGCAGGATAATACCCGACACCATATTGGCGAAAATTTCCTGCAAGCCGAAACCCAAGCCGACACTGAGCGCAGCAACCAGCCACTGCACCTGCGACCAGCTGAAGCCCAGCTCGTTTGCCACACTGATAAAACCTATGGAAAACAACACATATTTAGCCAGCTGATTAACCGCATAACGACCGCCTGTCTCTATCGACAAGCGCCTGAATACCAATAATTCCATCACGCCGGAAAAGTTTCGTATCGAGACCACGATAATAAAAACATATAAACCGGCCAGCAATAGATTAATCAGGGTTATCGGCTGATAACTCTCCTGATTATCGACATTAACCAGATGCTGCCAGAGCACAACTTGCTCCAAAAATGAAAAGGCCGGCAGGATGTTTTTCCAGATTATCCAAAAACCGATCACCAGCGTAAATCCGATAAAAACATTCAACAGCTTTATGGTTTGGGCATTTATTTTAGGAATATCGATTTGTTGTTCGTCAACCGGCAACACCGGGTCTTCCGATCCAGCCAGATGCTTTTCGGTAATCGCCGCCGTCTTGCGTTTCTGTCTGGCATTAGCAATGGCCAATTGCCTGTTAATCAGCGTTAACCAGCGAATCACCATCGCATGGATGATAATGGCCAGAAAAATCAGCCGTAGGGTAATAATGAGTTTTTGTTGCAACTCCAATGCGCTTAAATAATAGCCGGCGACCGCAAAACCGATAATAACCAACGGTATGCTGATGACTGCAAAATACCACGCATAGCGCAGCTTAGCTATCCACCCTTCAGGATTATTATTGATATAATTTTGCAATAATCCGGTCGAAGGTTTTAACACCCGGCCTGCAAACATTGCCATTGCAATCATGATAATGATCAGCGCCAGGCGGCCGATACTGTCGCTGTGCACCGAAAATTTTGAGGCACTGGTGCTGCTGATAATAAACATCCCCGGCACGGCAATAAAACGGATCCAGCCAATCTGCATGCGCAACAGGCTCACTGATGTTTCTTGCCATTGAAAATGTTTGCGCGCAATACCATCGACTGCAAACAGGCGATAGAAAAATTGCAGAAAAAACATCGTCAATGCCGCGCCCTGCAATCCGTCACCGACGGATTTAGTAAAATCGTCAACCTGAACATCTCTACTTAAAAACCAGCCTATATAGTTAAAAAGTAGCGGCAGCGGCAATACCAGTATTAAATTGTAAAGCAAGGCCTTTAAGGTGTAATAAAAATTATCGGTATAAATTTTCTCGACCTTGCCGGATATAGCCGCTAATTTTAACTTCGCCCAATTCTTAGACAACAGCAAAGCGACAAAAAATATGACCGCAACAAAGATCAAAAATAGATGCTGAAAAGTCAGCTTAACCGAATCTTTAATCACCACCATCCAGTTAAACGGCGACAACAGCCATTGCGCCGAATGATACAAATCGGTTATATATCCCAGGCTAATTGGCTCAGAACTTGGCACCCACAACAAGCGCTCGTCCAGATAAATCGCAAACTTACCGGCCTGAGTGATCATTTGTTGCCGGGCAAAATCGAAATCGCCCAACGCGCGCAAATACGTGCCGTAGGCAACGGACAGCTTGTTGAGTAACTCTTTCTGATTGTTCAGCAACACCCGTAATTCAGCCTGTATCATCATACGTTGCTCGACAGGCAAAGCTTGATCGACTTGTAGGCTCATCATGTCCTTCAGATCTGCGTCAATATCCATCAGCCGTTTCAGTTTATCTTCGACTTTAAACTGCGCCAGACTGGTCAAGGCAGTTTCGTTTTGAATGGTCTGGGACTGCTGTTCAAATTCATCCTGAACCGGTAAATTGCGCCGCTGCTCGCGCAGGATTTTGCCTAGCGCCGGACTTAAGCCAGCCAGACTGATTTTCTTTTCGGCGCTTTTAAAGTCGGTTTCAATTTCACTGGCTTGGGCCTCAACCTTGGCTTTTTGTTCGCTGTATTGTTCAATTTTGGCGGTAATATCCTGTAAATCACGGCTGTATTGAATATTATCTCGGGTACTTTCCTGGATAAGAACATGCTTGTCGGAAACCTCTTTTTCTGCTTGACTGAGTGCGTCCTGTATCTGTTTCGCCTCTTGCTGACGCAGATCGAAAGTAAGACTTTCGATTGCAGCAACAACCGGATTTAGCGCCGTCTTTTGCATATCCAGTAATTGAGATTGGGTTTTAAGTAATTCGACCCTGACCGGATTACTGATAGCTTCAACATCAAGCATTTTTAACTCAGCAGTGCGCGCATCAATCAAGGTTTTTAGCTCCACCTGTCTGGCTTCAGCCTCCAATTTTGCATCGGCTTTGTTGGCAGGAATTCCCAGCTTTTTCTGTGCTGCGGCCAAACTTTGCTGTGCGGCCAGTATTTCTTCACGGATCAACTGCGGGCGGCTATTTTGCACCGCAAGCTCATTTTCAAATTTCTTTAACTGCTCGTCCAGATTACTGATTTTCCCTTTCTCAATAATAAGCCGCTGCTCAAGTTCCTCAACCGGTATCTGACTAAAATCTTCCGGTTTTTGCTTGGATACTTTTAGCAAAACATGCTCGATTTCTTTTTGCAGCTTTTTAGTTTGCTCGGGCGCTTGTTTGATAGCCAACTTAAACTCAGCGGCTTGCGCTTTAAACTTTTCGATATTGGCCAAATTATCTTCGGCCGTCTGATAAATAAACAACAACTTGGATTTTGTAGCCTTATCAACGCCTTCCCGGGAATTGATCACATCGATTTTGGCCTTTAGCGTGTCTTTATTGATTTCAATCGTTGCGCTTTTTTGCCCGACATCCGACGCAGTGGTTTTAGCCCACGCCACGGTTGAGCCCATGGCGATAACAAGCAATAAAAACAGCAAGGGATAAATCTTTGATTGGGCGGAAGGAAAATTAATGACTTTCATAGGTAATACAGAGTTTAACTGGTAATGAATACACTTAAACATTGTAAACTGTTTTTGCCGGTTCCCAAGCAGGCAAAAACAACCTCTTTATTTAACGCCACTGTTCTTCGTGGTTATTTCTTAGATTTATGCTAAAAATGAACTCTTTAACAGCCTCCTATCGGCGAGTCTGCTGCCTTACTGATTTCGGTGAATACCCAAATAGTGCTAAATTAAGACCCTCATTTATTCGGGAGCAAGCTTGACATGAGTTTTTCTAATGTTTCCCATGCCTTGGCCCAGCCGGTGCGCTATCGGGTCTTAACCCGTTATCTTGCTCGCATCGGTCTTGCCGTCATTGTCTTGAGATTAGTTCCTGTTTCAGTCTCTTGGCTGAACGGCGACCGGGCGTTTATGATTAACCAGCTAAGTACTTTAGTGGTGCTCAGCGCCATCTGTCTGCCGTTGTCCCGGATTCAGGCGCCTGAAGACATCAAGGATAATGAAGTGCTAGTCATTTTCGCACTGTCTTTTTTCCTGTCTGCTGCATCCGGCTGTATTCCTTTTATCGGTGAAGGCTTGAGCAACATCGATGCTTTTTTTGAAGCGGTCTCGGCAGTGACCACAACCGGCTTGAGTACGCTGAGTCAAATACAGCGGCATTCAGCGGGGTTTCTATTCGCCCGTTCCTGGATGCAATGGTACGGCGGCTTGGGCATCGTTATTTTTTCAATCGGTTTGCTATTTCAGGATAAGGGACTTGCCGCCCGGCGTCTGGCGATGGGCGACATCGGCGATAGTCGGGATATTTTAGGCAATGCGCGTGCGCATTCGGTTAAATTGCTCACTATCTATTGCGCACTGACCGTGTTTGCCATCAGCCTGTTATTAATGGCCGGCGCCGCACCATTAAGCGCGGTGACGCACGTATTGAGCGGCATATCGACCGGCGGATTTTCCATTTATGATTCAAGTCTTGCGGCTATTGATCAATGGTCTATCCAGCTTATGATCGTGTTATGCAGCGTACTGGGAGCCGTTTCCTTGCCGTTCTATTACCGGTTTGTCCAGAACGGTATCCAGGAATTGTCATTCAATCTGGAGATTCGGGCCTTGTTGTGGCTATCGATATTGGTGATCGGCTTGCTGTTTTTTTGTTCCGGAGAAAGCGGCGGAAATGCCTTGTTGAAGCTTAAACACGCCGTAATTCTGGGACTGTCTGCTCAAACCACGACAGGGTTTTCCAATGTCGATGTGGGCGCTTTGGATAATGCCTCCAAACTGAGCCTTATTTTTTCGATGCTGGTCGGCGGGTCTATAGGATCGACTGCGGGCGGTATAAAAATCCTGCGTTTACTGATTGTACTCCGATTGTTACAGTTTTTTATTCAGCGCACAGCACTGCCCGCTCATGCCGTCCTGGAACGGCATTTGAACAACGGCAAACTGGAATTCCATGAAATAGAAAAGGCTTTAATGCTGATCTTAATCTTCATAGGCACCGTACTATGCTCCTGGCTGCCCTTCCTGATGGCCGGTTACGAGCCGCTGAATGCCCTGTTTGAGGTTGTTTCGGCTTGTTCGACCACCGGTTTGTCGACCGGAATTACCCGAACCGAACTGGAACCTGGACTGAAAATCGTGTTGATTGTCGACATGCTACTGGGACGGGTCGAATTTTTGGCTTTTTTGATATTTCTTTATCCGCGCACCTGGATCAAGGTGGGGAGTTAATCTTGAAAATTGTATTTATTGGCGCATCTTCGCTGGCGATAGCGACCGCAGAATTGCTGCTACAAGGAGACCATGAAGTCATCATTATTGAAAAAGACAAGGCGGTAATCGATGAACTGATAGAAGGAATCGATTGCGTGTTCATGCATGGCAATGGCAGTAAACCGGCCATTCTAAGAGAGACCGACCCCGGTTCTATCGACATCCTGTTTTGTCTGACCAAGAGCGATGAAGCCAATATTATCGCCAGCCTGGTGGCGCTTTCGCTGGGGATTCAGCGGGTCATCACCCGGATCGAAGATGTTGAGTTCGAGCACATCTGCATAGAACTGGGACTGAACGATACCATTATTCCTACGCTTAACAATGCCCGCTATTTAGCGAATATCGCTGCCGGAAGAAATATTCTGGAGCTGTCGGCGATCATCCGAGGCAATGTCCGCTTGTTCAGCTTTATCGCCGACGAAACCTGCGAAGAACCGATCGGTGACCTGGATTTACCGAAACACTCCCGAGTGATATTTCTTTATCGGGATAACGTTTTTCAGCCAACCGACGAGGATACCAAACTTAAACAAGGCGATGAAGTTGTGCTGGTGACAACGACTGACGAATATGAGCAATTACATGAAAGATGGTCCAATGGCAAAGCCATGTAAAGACATACTTACCGTGACAGTCGTTAACAAATTTTGTGGGAGCGACGCTCCCACAATCGATTTTCATACTCCTAGGTCGGCTGCAAGCGCCATGTCCGCGCTCCGCCTAACAGCATCAAAACGCCGTCAACCGACTACTTAACAATTGCTGCGCCCTATCATCCGCACCCGACGGAAGTTTATCAGGGCTCGCGTTAATCCATGCCGCTATGTCCTTCCATGTGGCGGGCGCTTGCAAATCGCGTAACAGCATGTGGTAGCCGTGCGGGTATATCGCCACCGTTTTATTGGCCGCATCCGCTGCAAGAAATTGCCGCAAGAACGCATAAGTCGGCTCCTTGGGGATGATTTCGTCTTTCTCACCGTATAGCATCAGGGTATTTCCGCGTAGCGACGCGGCGCTGTTAAAAGCCTCATCCATCAGATCAGTCAAGCCATACACCGTTTCCACGCGAGTCGCTTTGATAACCCACGGATCACGCCCCATGGCTCTGAGCATGTCGATATTATCCGATGCCACGACATGTACACCCTTTCCGGTTAAAGTCAGCCAAGGCAGGCTGTGCGCCAGCGTCCAAAGCAAACCGGTTTGATACCACGGCATGGTTGACCTGGCCCATAACGCCGGAGCAGCAAGAATAATACCCTCAACTTCCGGCATATCCATCTGACTCATAGTCGTGATAACTATCGCGCCGCCCATGCTTTCTCCGAGCAGATAAAGCGGACGTTTCGGATAGCGTTGTTTGACCAGCCGCACCAAAACCTGCAAATCCTTGGTATAGGCCTTGCACCCTGCCCACAATCCGCGTTGCGGCGCCATGCCGAAACCGCGTTGATCATAAGCGAAACTGGCAATGCCTTGTTGACTGAAATACTCGCCAGGCGAATCAAAAAAACGGCTGTAATCGTTAAACCCATGCAGCGCAATAATAACCGCATGCGGTTCGGTTTTTGGTAACCAATGACGTAACGGTAAACTTGCGCCGTCTTCGGTCAGAAAAATATTCGCGCCAAGTTGCGCCATATTGTTTTCTGCGCCGGGCGGATAAGTCATCGGCATACAGCCGCTTAGCGTCAACAATGCAATTAATGTGTATCTGAATTTCATGCGTTGAGTCAAATCTGTGCGAGAAGTTTTTTATTATAACCGTTGTAGCGACGATAAATCCTCGCCTACAACACTAACAGGCAAAACATCAACGTTGTCGCTATCCAAACCTGGATTAAGGCCTTATCATATGCACAAATGCAGCACAGGACCTTAACCAGTTAACACCACCATTAACCATCATTACGCTTTGGCAAGACGATCCCGCTACCCCAAAAACGGCAACTTTCACTCATTGTCCATCAAGGGACTCTTGCGTAAAGCGATGCTTTATTTGCTGCTCACTTTCCTGGCTACCTCGGTAGGCTTGTGTGTATTGTTACGCTGGGTGCCTGCACCCACTTCGGCGTTTATGATGTATCGGCATATTGAAGATTTAATGGTCGACGGCTCGTTCAAGACCATTAAATACTCATGGGTCGGCGCAAAGAAAATCTCGGCCCATGCCTCTTCGGCGGTTATTGCCTCCGAAGACCAGCGGTTTTTCCAACACTCCGGTTTTGATTTGCGTTCCATAAATGCTTCTATTGATGATTATATTGACGGCGGTAAGCTCAGGGGGGCAAGCACTATTTCTCAACAAGTCGCCAAGAATTTATTTTTAACACCGTCAAAAAGTTTTGTTCGCAAGGGCCTGGAGGTCTGGTTTACGCTGCTGATCGAGTTGCTGTGGAGTAAGGATCGGATCTTGGTAGTTTACTTAAATATCGCCGAATTCGGCGACCATCTATTTGGCATAGAGGCCGCAAGCAAACACTATTTTGGTGTCCATGCAAGCCAAATCAGTCGATCTCAGGCAGCATTATTGGCAGCAACCTTGCCTAATCCTATACTTCTGCGAGCAGAACAACCATCAAGATACTTACTTAAGCGTCAATATTGGATACTCCGGCAAATGCAAAATCAATGAGTTTTTTAAGACTTGTGTCTGATATAATCCGCGCAAAATTTAATAACTGTCCGAGACAGGCTTCCTATCACCTCAGCACCCTGTATATAGAGATAAACCATGAGTATGCAAAAATCTATCCTCAACACTCATTTATTAGTGAATAGTTTGCTTATATCAAGTCTGCTTGGAGGTTGTGCGACCACCTCAAAGGTCAACGAAACAGACTCCTGGGAAGGCTGGAATCGCGGCACGCAAGAATTTAATGACGATCTGGATAAGGCCATTTTAAAACCCGTAGCAAAAGGCTATTTGTCGATAACACCAAAATTCGTGAATGATGGCGTAAGCAATTTCTTCAGTAATCTTAACGACATCGGCGTAACCGTCAATGACCTGCTGCAACTTAAAATGGCACAAGGCGGTATGGATGCCGGTCGATTCCTGATTAACACCACCGCTGGCGTTGCCGGTTTTGTTGATGTAGCAACCATGATTGACCTGCCCAAACATCACGAAGACTTCGGGCAAACCTTAGGTTTCTGGGGCGTTTCGTCAGGTAATTATCTGGTAGTGCCGCTTATGGGACCCAGTTCACCTAGAGAAGTCGTCGGGGCTGTTGGCGATGCTTTATTAAACCCGCTTACCTATACTTTTGTCTTTGCCGGTGGCGGAGCTGCTGTCAGCGCAATTAATAGCGGAGCAAAAGCTGTTGACGTCACCGATACCCGCGCCGATTTAATACCGACTGAGAAGATCGTTGATGAAGCCTCTATCGACCGTTATTCCTTTATCAAAAATGCTTACCAGCAGCGTCGTGAATATCTAGTCCATGACGGTAATGTTCCTGAAGAAGACGAACTCCAGTTGGAAGATGAAGCGGATACTGAAACGACAGGAATTGCAAAAACAACCAGCGCGGCACCGGCAATTAGCAACAATAACACCGGTTTAGCCCCTGTAACCGATCATTCCAGGCACTTTCTGGACTTATCAGCGCCCGTTAAGGAGTAAGCCAGACAACGTGACGATAACAGGTCGCCCTTTATGCTCCACAGCACTGCAGTTTTGAAATGAAATTTTCAGTATTTGTCTTGTTGTTGGCTGTTTTTTCAGGATGTTCCTCATCCCCTGTTGCAAATGACTGGGCAACAATCAAACAAGCGGCACAAATCGGCGATAGCGCCCAGAGTATCGGTTCTTATACGGCCGGTTGTTTGAGCGGCGCTGTCTCGTTACCTCAAAACGGCGCAGGTTATCAAGTGATGCGCCTCACACGAGGCCGATCTTATGGGCATCCCGACTTGATACGATTTATCGAGAATATCGCGCAGACGACGAATTCACAGCACTGGGGAATCTTGTTGATTGGCGACCTGGGACAACCGCGCGGCGGACCGACCCTAAGCGGACATCGCAGCCATCAAACCGGACTCGATGTCGATATCTGGTATTTGCTTTCACAACAAGCCGCAAGCCGAAACCTGGAATTTAATGAGCGTGAAACCTGGAGCGCTCCGTCGGTTCTTGTCGCCGAATCGGATGCTATCAATGATAATCAATGGTCGATGGCTCACGAGAAAATTCTTGAGACTGCGGCACGCAGACCCGAAGTCGAGCGCATCTTCGTCAACCCCAGCATCAAACGGCTATTATGCATGCGCAAGACAAGCCATGACTGGCTAAAAAAAATTCGTCCGTGGTGGGGGCATGACGATCATTTTCATGTGCGCCTCAAATGTCCACTGAATAATAAGAACTGCAGCGGACAGGAATCGCCTCCTGAAAGCGATGGCTGCGATGCGTCATTGGCCTGGTGGTTTTCAGAGGAAGCCAAAAAGCCGGCTCCAGCAGCTAAAAAACCGGAAGCGCTCACGCTTCCGCCACTCTGTGATGTCGTTTTAAACGCCAATAGCCAAACTAAATCAGGCCCTTCTCATCCCGAATCGGGACGATAAAGCCAAGCCCGTCATCCGTTGCAATAAATTCGGACAACTCCAGCCGCAGCTTATTCAGCGCTTCGTCAAGCGCTTCCCGCTTGACCTGATGAAACGAAGGCAGCATGGTTGATGCGTTATGGTACTTCAAAATATCCAATAATATTCTGGCCTGCTCAATGCTGTATCGATGTTTCACAACTTCTCCGTAGGTACTTTTATCCAAGTGTCCAATCATGCTTTATAGAATCCAATTTTTTTGATTGATTAGTCTGTTTAATTTTTTTTGCCTAAATTTAGATAATCAAGGTTTAAGGTCGGCTGGTGTTAGGACTTAGATTCTTTAGCCTTTAGCCTTAATCAATTAGTTTTCATCAAGCCATCCAGCGTCAACCCGCAACTGGGTGCAAACACTTTCATGAAAAAAACAACTTCCGCTTGCTCTGATGCGCCAATAGTTAAAGCCAATTGCGCGGCGGCGGTTTCAAATTCCAAATTTCCGGATTTTAATTCAGCCTGGCATTTGAGATAAGCCGATATTTTATCCGCCGCTTTGATAATCTGCACATGCTCTATCGGCATTCTGTCGTGCTGAATCAGCACCTGAAAATCCGCCTGTAACTCAACCGGCAAAAGCGCCAGCAACTCCAGCTCAGCCTGATGCTCAATCCGCTTGTAAGCCGCGCTGATTTCCGGGGAATGATATTTGATCGGCGTCGGCAAATCGCCGGTAATCACTTCGGTAATGTCGTGATACAAAGCCGCCGTAGCAACCGCATTGGCATCGACATTGCCATCATAATAGCGGTTTTTAATCAAGGCCAAGGTGTGCGCAATAACCGACACCTCCCAGCTATGCTCCATCACATTTTCATCATGCGCATTGCGCTTTAGTCCCCAACGTTTAATCCATCTTAGTCGCGATAAATAGGCGTAAAAACTGCTTGTTATTGGGTTCATATTTCAATCTATTTGTTCAAAAAAAGAGTTTTCTATCGGCGTCTGCACATAATGATTGTTATTATTCCGAAAGAAATCATAACCAGGATTTCATTGTTAAACCATTGGTATAAGTGATCCGATAATTCCCGTCCAGAAGCTCAACCGCCTTCTCGACAACCGGTTTTGTTGATCCGGCGCACAACCACCGGCAAAACCCGCATCCCTAATATGCCAATTACTTTCATCGATTGAACCTTTTATATATTTATAGCTGTTGATTGAACGTCTATGATGCTTAAATATATCATTTTACCCGACTATAAACATCATGCTTATTCAGTGGTACCCCGGCCATATGCACAAGGCTAGTAAAGCCGTCAAAGAAATCCTGCCCCAGGTTGACCTGATCATCGAAATTCTGGATGCGCGCATTCCGTTCAGCAGCCAAAACCCCATGCTGACCGACCTGCGCGGCGACAAGCCCTGCATCAAAGTGCTCAGCAAAAGCGACCTTGCCGACCCTGAAATTACGCAACAATGGCAAACCTATCTGGAGCAGGAACAAGGCGTAAAAACCCTGGCGTTGACCACCGAACAGCCCGAAAAAATGCGCCAACTGACCGAACTGTGCCACAAGATGCTGCCGACCAAACAGAGCAGCGGCAGACTCATCCACACGCTGATCATGGGCATACCTAATGTCGGCAAATCCACGCTGATCAACATACTGGCCGGAAGAATAATCGCCAAAACCGGCAATGAGCCGGCCATCACCAAGAGCCAGCAACGTATCGACATCGGCAAC
This sequence comes from Methylobacter svalbardensis, assembly GCF_037671525.1. Classification (NCBI taxonomy): domain Bacteria; kingdom Pseudomonadati; phylum Pseudomonadota; class Gammaproteobacteria; order Methylococcales; family Methylococcaceae; genus Methylobacter; species Methylobacter svalbardensis. Next base: position 68,843 of record NZ_JAWPOH010000009.1, on the reverse strand, counting down.
GGCATTATTCTTTGGGACACGCCAGGCATGCTGTGGCCCAACGTCGAAAATAAAAACAGCGGCTACCGACTGGCGACCACCGGCGCGATCAAAGACACCGCCATTACTCATGACCATGTCGCCTTCTTCGCCGCCGAATACCTGTTACAGCATTACCCGGATTTGCTGCAAACCCGCTTTCAGCTGGAGCAAATCCCGGAAAGCGAGCAACAGCTGATGGAAGCCATCGGCAAAAAACGCGGCTGTTTACGCTCAGGGGGACATATCGAGATGGATAAAGTGTCCAAAATTCTGCTGTCTGAATTCCGCGCCGGCACCATCGGCAGAATCAGCCTGGAAACCCCGGCCATGATGGAAAAAGAACTGGCGGAGCTGGTCATTATTCGCGAGCAGAAAGAAGCCAAGAAAAAAGCCCGAAAGCAAAAATGGAAGGGGGCAGGCTAACTTATGTCACCAAGGGATGCCCGAGGAGTAATGATGCGTAACAATGTCTGTTATAGAGTTTATAACTGTTTTTATGACCATGAAGGCCATGAAGATGATGAAGGAAAGAGAATTGGGTGATTTGTCGAATAAGGATTTTTAATCAACTTTACTGTAAAGTTATTAAAGCAAGGACGAAAAAAATTTTGTTTTATAAAATCATCTCTATAGAAAATGCAGGAAGTCAATACAGTAAATTCTTCATGCCCTTCATGCTCTTCATGGTAAAAATAAATAACATACCCTGAAACCAATATCCTTGCCAAGAAGCTCTAGCTTGCTGCTTAAACAAGTTGATTATAGCTGTGAACAAAAACGAGAGGACTAAACGAAATCATGAAAAGATTTTTCTTACTGATGCTGTCAATTTGGCGTCAACAATTAAAGGTTTACCTTGGCGTCGCTCTGACTGGCACGATAATCGGCATTTTTGTATTGGCTCCAAGTTACAACTACATCTACGCACGCGAACAGACAGCCGATCCGCTGTCATCAATCGAGTATGTCTTAAAGCAAGTCGCGTTTCTTTTTACGGGCAAGCTGTCCCATGAAAATGTCGTGTTGATTATGTTCTATGCTGAAATTGGCGCGATGCTTGGGCTATTGTCTCTGGTGCTATATAAATTTATTCATAAACGCCTAGTCAATATCGATCACTTAAAAACCGAATTAGATAAAGATTTACCGTCGATTATTCAGAAAGGCGAGAGCTCTTATTTGGAATTTAAATCTTCGTTGCGTTGGGATATGATTGAATCACGCATCAATCGCTCATTGGAAGGCGTCGTTCTAAAAACACTCGCCGGATTTTTGAATAGCCATCTAAGCGGAACATTACTGATTGGTGTAACGGACGATGGCCAGATTATCGGTCTGGATAAGGATTATCAAACCCTAAAAAACCCGAATCAGGATGGTTTTGAACAAAATTTAATGGCGGCTATTTCAAATAATTTGGGCACTGATCTCTGTCAGTTTGTCCACGTACTATTTCATGTAATTGATAATAAGGAAGTTTGTCGTCTTATTGTTTCCCCTGCACCCAGACCCGTATTTTTAGATCAAGGTAATACACCAAAGTTTTTTGTTAGAACCGGCGGGGGAACTCGTGATTTGAATATTCGGGAAGCGTTAGATTATATTCACGGCAGGTGGAAGCGCATTAAATAATGCGCAAGAAGAAAAGACCCAGAAATGACCTTTGTGACTGTAAATAGTTGGATAAGCTCATTTTTAATTAGAAGCCGTTTACACAGATTTTTTTACAACCTCGTATCAGACGGACTTGATGCGCTAGAAATTGCAGCTTTCTATCGAGAGATACATAGCTTATTTAGCACAACGTTTCGATTCGATGACAAGGAGGCCCTTATGGCAGAAGTACCGCAACCCTTACGCACCATTCTTCTGGTGGATGAGGAAATTAACATCATCAATGCTCTTAAGCGTACGTTACGATCTGATGGCTATACCCTCCTGACCGCCAATAGCGCCGAACAGGGTCTTGCCTTATTGGCGAAGCACGAAGTGGGCGTCATCATTTCCGATCAACGCATGTCGCACATGACGGGCGTGGAATTTCTACGCAGGGTTAAAATACTGTATCCCAAGTCATTACGCATAGTATTGTCTGGTTATACCGAACTTGAATCAGTCACCAGCGCCATTAACGAAGGGGCGATTTATAAATTTTTAACCAAGCCCTGGGACGATGACCTACTTCGGGATAACATTCGCGCGGCCTTTCACTGCTATGAAATGGAACAGGAAAATTTGCGTTTAACCCGGGAACTCCAGTCTGCCAATGACAAACTTTCCATGCTCAATCAAAACCTTGAGCAAAATGTAGCCGATAAAACCCGTGAAATCGTACACAGCCTTAACTTATTGCAAATTTCACAGGAAATTCTTGAGCATTTACCGATAGGCATTATTGGTATTGACGAACAGAATATGATAGTGGCGTCCAACCGATGCGCCGAGAAAATATTCTGCCAAGCTCCGGGCTGTCTGCTCGGGCTTATGACGGGGGACATTTTACCCGAGGCGCTTTTACAATTATTACAGCATGCCTATACGGATAACTCCGTGCCGCTTGACAGCGGCGTCGTGGAATCGAATGCAGGTGTTTCCATGCAGGTATTAATCAGTACCATGGGAGATAGCAGTCAATCGAAAGGAATCATTATGCTATTGACCCCATTAAAGAAAAATTAAAATGCCCAGCTTGGAAAATAAATTTTCGCGTTTGGCGGATTTCCCCCCCATACCGGTATTGCTTATGGAAGCAATGCAACAGATTAATGGCAAACAAGATCTGTCGATACTGGTCGATAAAATCAGCCAGGATCCATCCATGACCATACGGATTTTACGTATCGTCAACTCACCTTTCTACGGCATGTCCAGGGAAATAGGTTCTTTGCGTGAGGCCGTTGTTTTACTGGGTCTAAACCGAATCAGAGACATGCTGATTGGCATCTGTTTTTCAAAAATACTGCCTGCACAGCATAAAGACTTCAATTATCACCAGTTCTGGCATCACAGCATGTCCGTTGCCGAATGCACCCGGCAACTTGCGATCCATACCGGCACCAGTCCTGATCTTGCCTTCACCGCGGGATTGTTACACGACATCGGGCGCCTGGTGATTGTTGCACTTTTTCCTGAGGAATTCAGCCGGATTATTAATGAGCCGGCATCCCCCCTGATGGAAACGGAACAGCGCATCTTAGGCTTTGATAATGTGGAAATGGGGGGCAAGGCTGCACAGCACTGGAATCTTCCAATGGCTATCCAGGAGGCCATTGAGCAACACGAAACGCCACCCGAATCCGGTGCCGCCAAGTCGCTCGCGTTACTGGTCTACACCGCCAATTTGTTGATCGTCAAGACCGAACAAGCCGATGACTCCGCTTTGGAAGAACACGAATCCATATGCGCTACGCTTGCCATGCTCAATGTTTCAATCGATCAGGCAGCACATTGTACTGACAGCGGACGGCAGTTTGCTGATCAGGTCATCACCCTATCTTAATCAGGGAATTATATGCTATTAAATGAAGCTCGCCAGCTCAACTGGATTCATGATTTATACCGCTTAGCCCAATCCGATCTGCGGCAAGATAAAACCGATGTGGTATTTGAACGCATTCTGCAGCATATTGTGCAAGGCTTTAATGCCGATACCGGGTCATTAGCCTTGTGTCAAGAGGATGATGACCGGTTGACTATTGTTGCCGGCATTGGTTTACCGGCGGAATGTATAGGAAGTGTGATAACCCAGGGCAGCGGGATTATCGGTTGGGTGGTAAAAAACGGAAAACCGTTGTTACTTCAAGGGGATGTTGCGGACGATCCGCGTTTTGTCAGCCCTACTCGCAGGATGCAGACGCCTGTTCCATCGTCAGCGCTTTGTTGGCCGCTACAATTGGATAACAGGATTATTGGCGCATTAAGTGTCAACAGCTTGGATGAACAAGGGGGTTATACCGAAGAGGATCTGGAATTCGGAGGCGTACTGGTTAACCTGATCACCCTGGTCATTGATAATGCCAGACTGCATCATGAAAAGCAGCAGCGTATAGAGCAGACTACCAAGATGAACCAGCAGTTACAGACTACCCGTCACCATCTGGAGCAATCGAAAAAGCGCCTGAATGACACACTGGATTCTCTGGACAGTGTCGTCTGGTCAGTCACAGCGGACACTTTTGCACCTTTTTATCTCAATCAGGCGGCTAAAGATGTGTATGGTTATCCGGTTGCCGATTTTTTTAATCAACCCGGTTTATGGCTGGACATTATAGACCCTGCCGATCGAGAAAAAGTAAAAAACTGCCTGGAGCAATTAAAAAATACTATCGTACAAAAAATAACCTACCGTATCATTCACGTTGATAAAAAATCACGCTGGTTGCAGACTCATATGCGTTATATTCCTAATGCTCAGGATATTCCTGCACATTTTGACGGCATTACCGTCGATATTACCCAATATAAAAATGCTACAGGGTTATTAAAAAAGCAGAATGAAGAAATACAGACTACCTTGAACAAGCTGCAGGAGATGCAACAACAGCTATTGCAATCGGAAAAAATGGCATCTGTCGGTCAATTGGCTGCCGGCGTCGCACATGAAATCAATAATCCCATCGGCTATATCAATTCCAATCTGACCTCCTTGAAAAATTATATCGATAATTTACTGGCACTGGTGGCGATTTACGAAACAGCGGAAGCAACCTGCACCAATACCGGGCAACTCGCACACATTAAAGCCTTCAAACAGAAAATAGATCTGGACTATCTAAAGACTGATATCCTCGATTTATTGGAAGAATCTCATGAAGGCGCGACACGGGTGAAAAAAATCGTTCAGGATCTTAAAGACTTCTCTCATCTTGGCGGTGGCGATGACTGGCAATGGACTAATCTGCACACGGGACTTGAAAGTACGCTCAATATTGTCAACAGTGAAATCAAATACAAGGCAAAAATTGTCAAAGAATTTGGCGACCTGCCCGAAGTAAAATGCCTGCCACACCAGCTTAATCAGGTGTTTATGAATTTGCTGATCAATGCGGCACATGCTATTGAAAATGAAGGTATTATTACGTTGCGCACCGGCACGGAAAATGATCAGGCCTGGGTGGAAATCAGCGATACCGGCAAAGGCATAGCTCCTGAACATCAGAGTAAAATTTTTGATCCCTTTTTTACAACCAAGCCGATAGGTCAAGGTACCGGCTTGGGACTTTCGGTTTCCTACAATATTATCAAAAAACATCAGGGGGAAATTCAACTGACCAGCCAGTTGGGTCAGGGGACGACCTTTCGGATTATCCTGCCTATTAGCGGCGCGATTATTGAAAATGTGTAAAATGGCTATCATGTTAATTGAAATAAAGCTGGAGTGGCTATGCCGACTGAACTGACTAGCGTTGCTGATGACAAGACTGCCGCGATATTGTTTGTCGATGATGAAGCGAATGTACTTAAAGCCTTGCGCCGCTTGTTTCATAATGAACCGTATCTCGCCTACTTTGCCTCAAGCGGCGCCGAAGGTCTGGAGATATTACGACAAAATGCCGTTGACCTGATTATTTCCGATATGCGTATGCCGGAAATGAGCGGTGCGGAATTTTTAACCGAGGTTGTCATGCAATGGCCGGAGACTGTCCGTATTTTACTGACCGGCTATACCGATTTTCAATCGGCGATTGATGCCGTCAATAAAGGGCGTATTTACAATTATTGCAATAAACCCTGGAATGATGAGGAACTTAAATTACTGGTTCGCAATGCCCTGGAACAAAAGCATCTGCGCGAGGAGCGGGATCGTTTATCGGGTATTGTTTACCAGCAAAATAAAGAATTAAAAGAGCTCAACGAACATCTGGAAGAAAAAGTCGAGCAGCGCACCGAGCAGCTTAAGAATACTAAGCAGCATCTTGACCAGGCAAATAAGAGCCTGGAAAAACAATATATCAATTCCATCAAGACATTCTCACGTATTATTGAAATGCGCCCCGGCATTAAAAGCGGGCAGTCAAAATATATCGCCGAAAAAGCCTTGCTGGTTGCCCGTAAACTGGGCGTAAACGCCGAGGAGAGGAAACATATTTTTTATGCCGGATTGCTGATACAGATCGGCAAGATGAGTTTGCCGGATAAATTGCTGGCAGAGTCTTATTTCTCAATACCTCTTGCCGACAAACAAAGCTATTTAAAACATGCCGTCGAAGGCGAAGCTTTATTGAAGGGATTGACCCAGTTAAAAGGTGCGTCTGTTTTAATCCGGCATCAATACGAACGCTACGACGGCTCGGGTCTTCCCGACGGTCTGGCTAAACAAAAAATCCCCCTGGGCTCCCGTATTCTGAATGTGGTTGGCGATTATATCGCGTATCTTGAGGGTTCAATGACCGGTGAGGTCATGTCCGTTAGCTCAGCAGTCATTCAATTAACGAGTCGAAAAGGAAGTTATTATGACCCTGATATTATCGATGCTTTTGTTAAAGTGCTTAAAGACACATCCGTTGAAGAGGAAGTGACTACGGAACTCCCTGAGATTAAAAAATCATGGAAGAACAGCAGACTACTGGGCGGGACAGAAAGTTTTATCGTGGAGCGCCCGGTTATGGAAATCTCATGGATGCAACTGAAACTCGGCATGGAAGTGGATAGCATTTATTTTGAGAATAAGCCTTATCTTAAAAATTGTATTGTAGATCAACGAATAATCAACAACATCAAGGCATTAAGAGAGAACGCCGGTAAAAACCCTGTCATTAAAATTCGCATGGGCAAGAAATAATACAACTAAACCCACACTCAAGAACTACAAGACAACATTGAGCAGCCCGGCCGTTGCCTTGCCCAGTCAGGCCGTTTTAACGCGAATGCTTCTTTGCCGGGTTGTTCGTTATACGGATGGCGCAACAGTTCCAACAACTCATTGACCATCGAAAAATCACCGTGCTCTGCCTTGTCTATCGCCAGTTGCGCCAGATAATTGCGTAAAACGTATTTGGGATTGGCGGCGTTCATGGTTTTGATCCGCTCGGCATCGGCTATCCCGGAAGCTTGAACCCGTCTTATATAAGACCTGAGCCAGTTACCAAGACGCGCCTTGTAATCATCGGTTATCTGCCCAGGCACATAATAAGCTTCCATCAGCGGCGTCATCAAAGCCTCATCACTGAGTTCAACAGCCATGACCAGCAGCGCAAGCTTGCGGTAAAAAATGGTCATGTCGGTCTCAACCAACTGCAACAGGATCAACAACTCGGTATTTAGTTCGTTATCAATGGCTGGATCATAGGTATTCAGCCCCAGCTTGGCGGCGACCATGGTTTGCCAGCCCTGCTCAAAGGTATCTTTATAGGCATTAATCGCCTGTTGCAGGGGTTCGACCTGCTCTATCAGCGGATAGATGGCGTTGGCCAGTTGCCCGAGATTCCAGAAAGCGATTTGCGGCTGGTTGCCGAAACGATACCGACGATCCGCCGCATCGGTGGTATTGGGCGTCCAGTTGGGGTCGTAATTTTCCAGCCAACCGTAGGGACCGTAGTCTATGGTGAGACCGAGTATCGACATATTATCGGTATTCATCACGCCATGAACAAAGCCGACACGCTGCCAGTGCACTATCATTTCCGCCGTTCTGCGGCAGACTTCTTCAAACCATTTAAGATAAACGTCCAGCGACGGCTCGCCTAAATGCGGAAAATCGGTGCGGATAGTGTAATCCAGCAATTTTTTCATCAGCTCGATCTCACCCCTGGCGGCGAAAATCTGAAAACTGCCAAAACGGGTAAACGATGGCGCAACCCGGCAAATCACGGCACCCGGCTCCGGCTTGGGGTCGCCGCTGTAAAACATATCCCGAATAACCTCCTCGCCGGTCAGTATCAGGCTCAATGCCCGCGTGGTCGGCACACCCAGATGATGCATGGCTTCGCTGCACAAAAATTCACGCACCGAGGAGCGCAACACCGCCAAGCCGTCCGCATTCCTTGAGTAAGGCGTGGAACCTGCACCTTTAAGCTGTAACATCCAATGCTCACCTCGGTGATTGACCACTTCGCCCAGATTAATGGCGCGGCCATCGCCGAGCTGTCCCGCCCAATTGCCGAACTGGTGGCCGCCGTAACAGGTGGCATAGGGATCCATGCCGGGTAACAGACGATTGCCGACAAACACTTGGGTAAAATCGTCAGACCCGCAAATGTCCGAATCCAAATCCAGTAGTTCTGCAACCTCTCTGGCATAAGCGACTGTTTGCGAATCGGCAACTTTGGTCGGCAACACCCGCGAATAACAGGCGCCAAATACCTGACGGCGATTGTTGACGGTTTCGGGATCGGCGGGTAATTCGCGTAAAAAACGGTTATCGAAAATCAAGTCATCGAATCGTGATATTTTTTTTTGAGAAGCCATCATAATCATAAAAATCTCTCGTTAGTATATACAGCTCTAAATCGGAATCATCATATCGCCATAGCGAGGATCACATTCGAAGCTCTCGCATTATTTAGAACGCACCGAGTGTCTCCGAACCCTCACATCCCTATGCCTGGATTTGCTTCGCACTCTGTCGGGTCGGGCGTCCCTGCCGTATGATCGTGTCTCGTAGACATTTATGTATAAAGCTGAGTCCATATTCGGTGAACCGTTAAATTGATAATTCATGTTTATTCTAGCGTTAAACATGAATTCCCCTTAATATTCAGTTAAAATGATTGCGTTAAAAACCTCCGCTTTGAGTTGGCGGTGTGTCATTTTATTTAATGAATTACTCTGAGGCCGTCGTATGCATAAAAATCTTCTTACCTTCATTTGGGGCGCAACAATGCTCCTTGCACACTCATGGAGTCAAGCGGCCAGCGACTTACCTCCTACGGCCAAGGTAGATATGGGACCGGTAGAAGAAGTCTGTTCCGATTTTATTTCTCCCGAATGGCGTAAAGAACAAGTCATCGATGGTGTAACAATACAGGCTTCACGGCTATGTAATCCCGACAATCCGTCTGACATCGCCGCCTTTGTCAAGGGCACCAACGGCGTTTCCATGAAAACACTGATGGAAACTCAACTCGCTGCCGACGCCATCACGATGTCGGACGATATCGATGGCGACGGCGACCCCGATAAAATCATTATCAGGCTTGAAGTTGTCGAGCTCAACGGCCATTCGCCGGATATGAAAGACCCCACTACTACTTTCGACATAGCCCCTGGCATACAGCCGACTTTTTGGGTTTTTGCGCCGAAAACCCGGGACATGTCAACTAAAAGTATTTACGAGCTGGTAGCCAATCCATTACTGCGGGTACCGTCTCCGGCAATTCATGTCGAGCAGGATGACGTGATCTGGCTGATTCTGGAAAACACCCATTATTTGCCGCATTCCATCCATTTGCACGGTATCGATCATCCGTTCATGGATATGAGCGGCGTCGGCAATGATGGCGTTGCCCAAACCAGCAATATGGATACCATGCCGGGAGAAAGCAAAACTTATGTCATCAAGCCGCGCCAAGCGGGCACCATGTATTACCATTGTCATGTTCAGCCCCATACCCATATTCCGATGGGCTTACAGGGTATTTTTGTGGTTGAGGAAAACCGTCCCAATAACTGGCCGCAAACTTTTAACGTCGGCGCCGGTCAAGTGCGTCACCCCTCGGTAGCGGTGCTGGAAAAATATGCCCGCGAGTACGATTTGCATTATGGATCGGCCGATAAGGAATTACATAATGTGATTGCCCGGTCAGCCAACGATCCGCGTCTGATTGCCAAGCATATGAATACGGAATATGACGTGACCGATGCCACCGACGATTATTTTATGCTCAACGGCCGCTCTTTCCCTTATACGCTAAGGGAATCGCTGATCGAAATGCAGCAGGACGAAAAAGTCAAACTGCGTATTTATAACGGCACCCAGGATACTTTAGCTTTCCATGCGCATGGACACAAACCCACCGCAACCCATTACGATGGCGTTGATAATGGTCCGAATTCCTATATGACCCGGGACGTACATGCTATTGCACCCGCTCAGCGGTTGGATTTGGAATTAAGCGGTGTCGATGATGGCTTGCATAGCTTCGGTCCAGGCATCTGGATGTTCCATGACCATGTTGAAAAAGCGTTTACCACTGACGGCATTGGTGAAGGCGGCGATATCAGTCTGGTCGTCTACAGAGACTTCCTAGATGAAAAAGGCATGCCCAAATCGCACGGCATGGATCTTACCCCCTATTTCAGCAAGGAACTGTGGAAACGTAATTATCCGATCTGGCAGGATTACGATAAATGGCACAGCTTAGGTCTGCCGGATCTGAAAGCAGACTATAAGCCTTCTAAAGTGGCGGTACAAACCGTAAAAGAACAATGGGCGCCTGCAACTCCGCAAGCCGAACCGGAAAGTTCCGCTTTTGGAAAATTGGTATTCGGTTTAATACTGGGTTTATTAAGCTATGTGCTGATCATTAACCGGAAGATGATTTACGACCGTGTTCGTAAGCTGATTAATAAATAAGCCAAGCAGGGTGGGCAGCGCTTTTCTGCCCACCCTAGCCGACTTCATTACCTAAAGGCAGCATATTCTTAGGACTAGGCACAAGGATGCCAAATGCCGCCTCCTTCTACCTAAGCCAATCTTCAACTACGGATAATACCTCTCGATAAAAGACCGTCGCTTTTTATGCGTTTGTACCATAAAAACGACTATTAAACAGAGAAAGCCGATGACCTCAATATGATGCGACCCCGTTCTATACTTGCTGTAGCACTGGTCTGCGGTTGCTTTTCGGCATCAGCAGAACCCATTCATCTACAGCTACGTTGGCATCACCAGTTTCAATTCGCCGGCTATTATGCGGCGTTAGAAAAAGGTTATTACCAAAAAGCCGGACTCGATGTCATTATCCACGAAGGTACCCCGGAAAAAAAACCGGTACAGGAAGTCCTTCAAGGCCATGCCCAGTATGGCGAGGCCAATAGCGAATTACTACTGGAACGGTTGCGCGGCGCACCGCTAGTCGCCTTGGCTGCGATATACCAGCATTCTCCTTCGGTGTTACTGGCACGCAAAGATGCCGGCATTTTTTCACCTGACGATTTAGTCGGGAAAAAAATCATGTTGTTGGATCAAACCATGGACGCTGATTTTGTCGCGATGTTCAATAATGAGGGCATAGACATCAGCCGTTTTCATGTCATCCCCAGCAGTTATGACATTAACGATCTAGTTGACGGCAAAGTAGACGCGTTTAATTCTTACTTAAGCAATGAGCCTTATTTTCTAAAGCAGCAAGGGCTTGAATTCACCGTACTGAACCCGCGCAACTACGGCGTCGATTTCTACAGCGACATCCTGTTTACCACGGAAGACGAGCTTAAACAGCATCCCGAACGCGTCAAAGCCTTCCGTCAAGCCAGTCTCGAAGGCTGGTATTACGCCATGAATCACCCGCAAGAAATTATTGATCTGTTGCTCAACAAATACAAAGTCGCCAAATCCAGAGACCATCTTGAGTTTGAAGCCGAGGCAATCCGTTCATTGATAGTGCCTGATATAGTTGATTTGGGGCACATGAACCCTTGGCGCTGGCGACATATGGCGGAAACATTTATCGAAGCGGGCATGGTTGAAAACGATCTATTTCTGCAAGATTTTAGTTATGATCCCAACCCCAAAGCCGATCAAGAAAAACTGCTTCAATATATCAAAATTGCCGTCGTCATCAGCCTATTAACCGGTGTTATTACCTTAATCCTGTTAGCTTCCTATAGAGCGCAAAAACGAAAAAATAAAATAGCCGACCGCAACGAAAAACTGTTACGTCTGGCGCACGATACCGCCGGTATAGGCTACTACGTGGCCGACCTTGAGAGCGGTCGCTGGGAAAGCTCGCCTATGCTGGATCAGATTTTCGGCATCGACACACACTTTGAACGGGATATCCCCAATTGGGTAGCGCTGATTGATCCGGAACACCGTCAATGGGTAGTTGATCAGCATCAGACAATAATCCGTACCCACGAACAGTTTTCGATGGAATATATAATCGTCCGCCCTAACGATAACAAAACACGCTGGGTCATCGATCATGGCGACATCGAGTGCGACAATGTCGGAAAACCCGTAAAATTGGTTGGCACCATCCAGGACATTACTGAACGTAAACAAGCGGAAGTTGCCCTACGCGAAAGCGAAGATGCATTTCGACATCTGTTTGAAGATTCCAGCGACCCCGCTTTACTGATCAAAGAGGGGCGCTTCATCGACTGCAACGCCGCCGCACTGAGCCAGCTTGGGCTTAATTCAAAGTCAGAATTGATCAATTGCGGACCCGGTGAAATATCTCCAGCCTATCAACCCGATGGTCGATCCTCTGAGGGAAAGGCGTCTGAAATGATAGCCACTGCTGTGCGGGTGGGATATCACCGGTTCGAATGGCAGCATCTGCGAGCCAATGGATCGCCTCTTCCTGTCGAGGTGTCGCTAACAGCTATGACAGTGCATGCCGAGCTTATTGTCCATGCCTGTTGGCGTGACATCACCGAACGCAAAGCCGTCGAAAATGATTTACGTACCCGTACCGATGAACTGGCTTTACAAAACCAAGTTCTTCAACTGATTAACCGGAGAGTCGACCTACCCGAAGTATTGAATACATTAGCCCTTCAAATTGAAGCGCTACATCCTAATATGTTGTGCTCAATTTTACTGTTGGATGAAGACAGCAAACATCTACGCTATGGTGCAGCACCCAGCTTACCCGACTTTTACAATCAAGCCATTGATGGCCTGGCGATTGGCAACGGCGTCGGTTCTTGCGGTACGGCGGCGTATCTCGGCGAACGCGTTATCGTGGAAGATGTGCAACAGCATCCTTATTGGGAAGCGTATCGCGGTCTCGCCAAGCAAGCCAACCTGCAATCCTGCTGGTCACAGCCGATTAAAAATAACCTGGGGGGGGTCATCGGGACTTTCGCCGTCTATCATCGACTACCGGCGCAACCAACCGATGCCGAAATCGACCTGATAGACCACTATGCCGGCCTGGCACAATTGGCGATCGAACGAAGCCGGTCAATGTTACAAATAGCGGAATCGCTATCGATACTAAGAGCCACTTTGGAATCCACCGGCGAGGCCATTCTGGCTGTAGATCTGAACAACAATTGGCTGCTGCATAACCAAAAATTCGCTGATTTGTGGCAAATTCCCGATGAAATCATCGCCGCTAAGATAGGAGCTGAAGACGGCAGTATAGAGCTGTTGTATGGACCCAATCAAATCAAAGACTCCGAGGCTTTCTCAAATAAAGTAACCGAACTGTACGCAACTCCGGAAGCTCACTCCTTCGATATTATTGAGTTTAAGGATGGAAAAATCGTCGAGCGCTATTCCATCCCTCAGATAATTGACCATAAAGTGGTCGGCAGAGTATGGAGTTTTCGCGATGTTACCGAGCAGAAACAGGCCGAAGCAGGGCTACGCATCGCCGCAACCGCCTTTGAATCGCAAGAAGGTATGTCCATCACCGATGCCAATCAGATTATCCTGAAAGTCAACAAGGCGTTTACCCGCGTCACCGGCTATAGCCCGGAAGAAGTTATTGGACAAACCCACGCTTTGCTTAATTCGGGCCGTCAGGATGCCGACTTTTACCAAGCGTTACAACATAGCTTAAAACAGGATGGCTACTGGGAGGGCGAAATATGGAACAAACGCAAAAACGGCGACATCTACCCCGAATGGCTCAGCATTACCACGGTTAGCGATACGAATAACCAGATCATTAACTACGTTTCCGCTTTCACCGACATCACCAAAAATAAGGAAGCTGAAGAAACCATTCACAATCTGGCTTATTATGATCCGCTCACGGCACTGCCAAATCGCCGCCTTCTGTGGGAGCGACTGACGCATGCTATCGAAATGGAGCGACGTGACGGCAAACAACTGGCATTGCTGATGCTTGATCTGGATCGTTTCAAAGCGGTCAATGACAGCATGGGACACTTGGCGGGTGACGAATTACTGCAACAAGTCGCTGCCCGTATCAAAGCCAGATTGCGCGATGTCGATATGGTTGCTCGTTTGGGTGGTGATGAGTTTGTCGTTCTGCTAGAAAATATTACCCATCCGGAAGATGCGGCGCGGGTCGCCGAGAATATTGTCGCCGATTTGGGCCGACCCTTTCAATTGCTGCAAAGTAGCATTACCTATCCTGAGCTAAGCCGAAAGGTCATAATCGGCGCCAGCATCGGCATTAGCTTGTTTCCACAGCACGGCGACAGCCCTGAAAAGCTGATGGATAATGCCGACATTGCACTTTACCGTGCCAAAGATGAAGGACGCAGTTGTTTTGCCTATTTTTCCGAAGAATTTACCGTTATCACCCGTGAACGCATTGCCCTGGAAACTCGCCTGCGTCGCGCCACTGAACGACAGGAATTGTGTGTCTATTATCAGGCACAAATCGACATCGTCAGCGGCCTGATCGTCGGTGCCGAAGCGTTGGTACGCTGGCAAGACCCCAACGAAGGACTGATTTCACCAGCCAACTTCATTCCTATTGCCGAAGAAACAGGCCTAATTTTGGAAATTGGCGCCTGGGTGCTGCGTGAAACTTGCCTGCAAGGCCAGCGCTGGATAGATATGGATTTGCCATCGATAACTTTAGCGGTCAACGTATCGCCGCACCAGTTCCGCCGTAGCGACATCAATGCTCTGGTAGCAGAGGTGTTGCACGAAACCGGCTTTCCGGCTGAACGATTAGAACTGGAACTAACCGAAAGCGGCTTAATGGAAAACGAAGAAAAAGCCGCCGAGGTACTCAACAATTTGCGCGCTCAAGGCATTCGACTGGCCATTGACGACTTCGGCACCGGTTATTCGTCGCTGGCCTACCTGAAGCGCTTTCCGCTGAATGTGCTAAAAATTGACAAGAGCTTTATTGATGATATTCCCTCGGCACAAGACGATATGGAAATTACCGCGACGATAATTGCGATGGGGCATATTTTAGGCTTTAAGGTATTAGCCGAAGGCGTAGAAACGCTTGAGCAACTGGCATTCCTGCGAGAAAAAGGCTGCGACGCTTACCAGGGTTTCATCAAAAGCAAACCCCTGCCGGCCGAAGAGTTTGCCCAGTTATTGCGGGATCAAGTCTGTATGACTGATGTTTCGCCATAGTTAACCTAAAAACCGCAGTACAATTAGTCCACGAAAAGCACGAAAGCCAAAAGTAGGCGCCTCTAGGCGACACGAAAGAAATCAGTATGTTGTATTACGCAGTCATTCACCCTTTGGGTGACGATCTACAACTTGGTATCTCTTTGAATATTTTCGTACTTTTTGTATTTTTCGTGGATCAAATGATTTTTCTAGGGTTAAGGGACCGGGTCTGGTTACCATGCTCCCGCGTGGAAACGGGCGATGTCCCGTCCAGCTATGATGACTTGTGTAGATAGCCATGCGTCCAAAGCCAGCTTAGGACTCCAGAAAATACAGCGGTCGGAGTTCAAAGCTAGCTTTGAATTTTTTAAACGTAATATCCGGAAAATGCCCGCACTACAATTCCCGCGTCGCGCTGAATTTAATATCCGGCCAGCGTTCTTCGGTCAGTTGCAGGTTGACCCGGCTGTTGGCGACATAAACCAAATAACCGCCGCCGTCTTCAGCCAGATTATCAAAGGCTTTGTTCCTGAATTCCTCCAACTTGGCCGGTTTGTCGGAACTTACCCAACGCACCGCTGAGATGGGTATCGCGTCATAAACACATTCGACATTGTATTCGCTTTTAAGCCTGAACGCGGTCACGTCAAACTGTAAAATACCGACCGCGCCCAAAATAAGGTCGTTATTTTTTAACGGCTTGAATAACTGGGTCGCGCCTTCTTCGGTCAACTGTACCAGTCCTTTTTGCAGGGCTTTGGCTCTTAATGGGTCTTTTAACACCACCCGGCGGAATAATTCCGGCGCAAAATAAGGTATGCCGCCATATTTAAGCGTTTCGCCTTGGGTAAAGGTATCGCCGACCTGAATAGTGCCGTGATTATGCAGACCGATAATGTCGCCGGGGTAGGCCTCTTCGACGCTTTTCCGGCTGTCGGCCTGAAAGGTGATCGCGTTGGCGACCTGAATACTTTTACCGATACGCACATGATGAATCTTCATGCCTTTGTCGAATTTTCCGGAACAGATTCTTAAAAAGGCAATCCGATCCCGATGCGACGGATCCATGTTGGCCTGAACCTTAAACACAAAACCGCTAAATGCCGGTTCTTCCGGTAAAACCTCGCGCTGTTCTGCCTGTCTGGGTCGGGGTGACGGCGCATATTCGGCGAATGCATCGAGTAACTCAATAATCCCGAAGTTGTTGATGGCCGAGCCGAAAAAAACCGGTGTCAAGTTGCCCGCCAGATAATCTTCAAGATTGAATTCATGACTGGCGCCTTTGACCAAATCGATTTCATCCCTGAGTTCTTCGGCCTGATCGTCCAGCAGCTCGTCCAGCTTTGGGTTATGCAAGCCTTTGATGATTTCAGCCTGTGCAATCTTGCCGCCATGTTGAGCGCTGAACAGGTGAATTTCATCTTTATATAAATGATAAACCCCTTTAAATCGTTTACCCATGCCGATAGGCCAGGTCATCGGTGCGCATTTGATATTCAGCACATTTTCAACCTCGTCCATTAATTCAATCGGTTCCCGCCCTTCCCTGTCCAGCTTGTTAATGAAGGTCAGGATCGGCGTAGTACGCAGACGACAGACTTCCATCAGGTTGATGGTCCTTTGTTCAACCCCTTTGGCGACGTCTATCACCATCAGCGCTGAATCGACCGCCGTCAAGGTGCGGTAGGTATCTTCGGAAAAATCTTCATGACCCGGTGTATCGAGCAGATTAATAATGCAGTCTTTATGTTCGAACTGCATCACCGAGGTGGTCACCGAAATGCCCCGCTCCTTTTCCATTTCCATCCAGTCAGAGGTCGCATGACGTGCCGCTTTACGGCCTTTTACCGAGCCTGCAAGCTGGATCGCGCCGCCGAACAGCAGCAGTTTTTCGGTGATGGTGGTTTTTCCCGCGTCAGGATGGGAGATGATGGCAAAGGTTCTACGACGTTTGGTTTCGGAACTTATTTCAGTAATCGACATGTTTATGCAAAAAATAGGTACACACACGGTACACAACAAAAAGAGCGCCCATTGGTTAATGGGGGGACGAATGGATGATTGATGACTTCCCTTGTCAAGGATGTAAACATTACCGGCAAACCTAAATCCCTCCTTTAAATAAACAGCAAGCCAGGTTTTTTTAAAAAATACCGAAATAGCCTCAATTGAGTAATTTTACCTAATTCATACAAAATAAGTAAGCCTCAGCCTCTTTCAATACAGAATGAAGCCGTATCTATTAGAAAACCAACCGTATTCTGTGTCCTGGGATTAATCATTTTTGGCTTTGCCTCCGACCTTGTTATGCACACGAAAGCTACTGAACTGGTGCCGACCATGCACATCGGTGTAATGTGCCGCCGTTCCAATTCAAGGTAAGCTTGACTACATTGTATAATGTCTCGTCCTGTATAGGCTTCCCGGTGCAAAATCCGGTTAACGCTATCGTATGAGAATTAAATAACTCATGTCGTGCAATGGGCGACCAACCGGTCGCCCCTACTCTATTCAGATACGGACGAAACACGCAACTTGAGTACTGCGGGGTTTGCCCTACGGGACAGGCCATTGAACCTAATGTAATGCTGCGCTGTGAAGGCCGAGTGGTACAGATAGACAAATAAACAGACAGTTGGGAAGTTGCCGTTAAATTTACGGCATTAGATGGTGAGCGTAAGCATTATTTCATCAAGCAAGGCTTTGAAATAATGCCTGTCGAGCCGATTGCAATAAACGATGCATCAATCAGATATCGATGTGACTACTGTCCACCAAGTCAGGTATCAATGAAACAACAGCATTCTTGATAGCGAACGCCGCCGTTCGCAGGGCTTGTTGTTCGCTGTCGTTCAACTCGGGATGCAAATGGCGAATAATGCCGCCACGTCCAACTACGACAGGAATACTAAAGCAGTTATCTCGAATGCCCATCCAGTCGTCAAACCAGGTTGCGAGAGGCATGGTGCGGTATTCATCGAAAACTATGGCTTCAATAACCATACATGTCGCTGTGGCAATGGCGTGATTGGTATAACCCTTGAGTCGGTAAACCTCAAAACCGGCTTCGGTAACCTGCGTAAATAACTGTCGATGAATGGGAGTGTCGCCGATGGGTTCCCCCCCCGCTTCTGCGCTACTCATTATCGGCACTTGATTGGAGCCGTGCTCACCCAAAATATAAGCCCGGAGATCGTCAGGGTGAATATGTTCTTCCTGTGACAGCAAGGCACGAAAGCGGGCGGAGTCCACCAGCGTTCCGACCCCCATCACCCGATTGGCCGCAAAACCGGATAATTTACACGCTGCATAAGTCATCACGTCAACCGGGTTAGTCACGATAACGAATATGGCATTGGGATTATTGGCAGCCAACACGGGAATCAATTCCTTGAATAATAGGATATTTTTTTCGCCCAATTGGAGACGCGAAGTCAAAACCTGACCATCCATTGCAACCGATGCCGTAATGACCACAATATCGGCATCCTTTACCTGCTCATTAGTGCAACTCTCTATGTGCATCGGCCGCGAGCAAAAAGCCAGCGTGTGTTGCAGATCCAGAGCATCGCCGCTGGCTTTTTCATAGGTACGACCGGCAATCACCAGATGGTCGCAAATCTGTTTTAACACCAGCGCATAAGCAAGCGTGGAACCGACACGACCGGTTCCGATGATCGCAATTTTCATAAATAATGCTTCATGCTGAATAGTTACGTGACAATGCCGCCACTCACCGCAATAGCCTGATTTAGTGCAATTCTTTTATTTTCAGAGCTTTTATTTTATCGTTATTCCTGAGCTCGGTGACGTCCATCTCGATACCGGCCATATGCAGGGGATTGCCTTCAGTATCACGCTGAATTACCGTGCCGCGATTCAATAGCCAAATCAAGGATCCCTGCCGGGTACGAACGCGATATTCAGCCTGAAAAAACGGCGTGCGATTTTCTAAATGCGCCGTTAAAGCGGCATCATAAGCGGGGAAATCATTAGGGTAGATACTGTTTTCCCAGGTATCGATGTGAGATTCTATATCACTCAACCGGTAACCGCGCATCTTGGCCCAACGCTCATTGAAAATGACGCGTCCGGTTTTGATATCCCAATCCCATGAACCCATCTTGGCACTAGCCTGATCTATATCCAGCGTGTGCGTCTGATCTTCACGCAAAACCCTCTTTGCCTGTTTGCTTTCGGTAAGTATAATTCGCAATATCGAACCTTTGCCACCGGATGGTACTGACAGACATTCCATCTGAACAGGAAATACAGCACCATCACTGCGTTTTAACAGCAGCTCGGTACTGTTCCGCTGGTTATGCTTCTTTATGCCTGAGAAAAAAAGCTGGCAACATTCAACATCTTTAGGTGCCACAAAGGTAGAAAAATGATGGGGCGGTAGTTTTCTGCGATCCACACCAAGCAATCTGGCAGCAGTAAGGTTGATTTCTGCAATCAGACCTTCACGCGTGAGCGTGAGATAACCGACCGGAGCAAAATCATAGAGACCCACATAACAGTCACGGGATTCCTCCTGAACAACATGAGCATGTCTCGGTTCCTCACTCTGCCTTTCCAGTTCGATCTGGTGTAGCCGTAGTTCATGCAGCCATTCTACGATAGGGAGATCATCTGCCTCGGTTATTAGAGGATGATAACGTTCTGCGGATAACGAGTTTTGTTTAATTACTTCATTTATCATACGGCACCTTTACAAGTTAATGGAGCACCCGGGGTAAAACATTTCTTGGCAATCTACCTTCAAAGACATCTGCTTTTTGAGTAAAAACCGTCTCATCAGTTATCTATTTTTGCAATAAATTGAAAAAAGGTCAGTACCGTAAACGAACCACTCACAAAATTAAAATTTAAGCATTTTTTAAGTTTAAATTGATAGTGCCTACCTTAACAAAGCAAAAACATAAATAAAATACGTGGTAACACTTACCGATCAACGAAACCCTGACCATAAAACAGCATGATTTTTAAGGAGGTGGTGAGCAATGTTGTTGGTCTATCCCCTCATTAACGAGCAAAACTGCCGAGTGGAGTAAGTAAATTCTGAGAATACGCAGTACTACTAATTCGTATTGCGCCATCATTGTGATAATGTTTAATGCAACTCGCTAATTTATTGTGACTTTTTTAATCGCTAACGCTATTTAATGTGTAACTACTCAGCAGCTACAAAAATAAATTACGAACTTTACTGATAAACTTATAAAAATCAATTGCCCCACGAAAACTAAAAAGGGTGCTGATTCCAAAAAATGTAATAAATTTTTACCATGAAGATCATGAAGATCATGAAGAACTTGAAGAAATTGGTATTGACTTCAGGTGTTATATTGAAACGAAGTCACGAAAACTAAGCTTTTTTATCCCTTGCTTTGAGTATCATACGCAAGCAAGCACCTTATTCGGAAAAGCGCGTTAGCTCTTCCTTCATTATCTTCATGTCCTTCATGGTAATAAAAACATGCGAAAAATTTTATAAAAAACATTGTGCTGCATCAGCACCCACTAAAAACAGCTGCCTCTAGGCAACATAAAATTCACTGAGCAGAACGAGATTTTTTCAACTCCGCTCGGTATGTTTATCGACTGATATGTTCGTCGCAAACAATCTGACCTTTCGAGCTATCAAACGTTTCGGATGGCACAAATACCTCGTCCGGCGTCAGGAGTAAATACTGATAAAAAACTCTTTTCAACCAGTTTAATTAGTGTCATCCATGTTCTATTATTAACTGATGTTACGCGCGTACCTATAAAAAATCGCAGTCCACGAAAAACACAAAAAGCACGAAAAACAAACGGGGTACATAGAAGCAAGTCGAAAATGCATCCTGATTACAATAAACCTTGGCTAGTATCGTCATGCCGGCATGAATGCCAGTTCCAGTCACATTGATATGAATGAATAATTTGGCATTACACCGTCAGTCGAGAAATATAGGGCTTTACATTTTTTCGTGGCTTTCGTGCTTTTTGTGGACAGTGCGTAACATCAGTTATTAAAACCAGCATCTGATGAGTAGTTACTTTTGTTTTATTAGCAATAAGTAAATTATTTTTCTTTATTGACCTCGCAGATCCTGTGTCTGTTTGCTTTAAGGATTTTTCCAGGACTCCTATGAATACAGACTTCCGGATTGCAGTGATTAGTGATGACCCTTATCTTCTGGGCTTATTAAAAGGATACTGTCATGCACACCGCTATAAAATATTTGAAACAGTTGCCGACTTGGAATCACTTAATGCAATGGTTCAGATGCAGCCGAACATCATTATTCTTGCCGTGGATCCGGCACAAGGGCAGACTCAAAAAACTGTCGTTAAGTTGATCCGTGAAATCAGCCTTAACCATCAAATCCCCATATGTTACTTACGTGACATTAATAACGCTTCCAGTTTAGAAGAGGACATGGTTTTCTGGGTTGACACTATTTTAGATTCCCCTCTTGATGTTAATCAATTGGATAACTATCTGCTCAATAAATTCAAGCAACTTCATCGCTTTATTCAAGAAAAAAGGAGTCATTCGAGACGAGCGACTAATGATCGAAGACTGTTAATGCTTGAGGTTAGCAACAATAACCAGTTGGCTAATAACACACCCAAAAATGGGCATGCCGATTATTTTATAGTCGAACCTTTTCAGATTGACCAACGATCTAAATGTGTATTTTTTAACGGTAAATCGCTGAATTTAACCCGTAAAGAATTTGATCTTTTCGAATTATTGGCAAAAGATGTTGATCGTGTATTTATGACTGATGAAATCATCAATCATATCTGGCCTGAAAATGACCGGGTAACCAAATCAGATCTTTATCAATACATGCACTTATTAAGAAAAAAGATTGAACATGACCCGAACAATCCGCAATGGATTTTGACGGTGAAAGGTTTTGGCTACAAACTGAATGTGCCCTCGCCTGCTAAAGTGAATCCGCCGGGTATTTTAGAAAATGAAAATAGTCATTCATCTCTTAAAGCAATTACAATCCATGGATAATATCCGTTTTTTATTAGCAGATTCTAAAGCGAGACTTTGTGACGACACTTTATTATAGTCATCCTGATTTTCTTTTTCATCAAACAGGTGCAGGACATCCTGAATGCCCTGACCGCATCAGGAGCATAGAACAAGCATTGGCGGCATCGGAGTTCTCACTTTTAATCAGGCAATCTCCGCCACTCGGCACAGAGCAGCAAATCAGGCTGATCCACTCCCAGTCTCATATCGATGCCATTCTAAGAGCCATACCCGCACAAGGTGAACACTATTTGGACCAGGACACGGTGCTGTCGCCCGGATCGGGACTAGCCGCTTTTCGTGCGGTTGGCGCGGTTTGCGATGCCGTCGATAAAGTCCTGGCCGGCAAAGCCGACAATGCCTTTTGTGCGATACGCCCACCTGGACATCATGCAGAACCCGAGCAAGCAATGGGCTTTTGCCTATTTAATAATATAGCGATTGCGGCGAGTTATGCGCTTCACCATTATCAACTCAGACGCATCGCGATTGTTGACTTTGATGTCCATCACGGCAACGGTACCCAGGCGGCTTTTTACCATCAGCCCAAGGTACTCTATGCATCCAGTCATGAAATGCCGCATTATCCCGGCACCGGACATCCCTCAGAAACCGGTGTCGGCAACATTATCAATGTGCCGCTGACTGCGGGTGACTCAGGCGTTGAGCTCAGGCAAAAATACCGCAGCAAGATTTTACCGGCGCTAAAAAACTTCAAGCCTGATTTATTGCTGATTTCAGCCGGCTTTGATGCACATAAAGATGATCCCTTAGCTTCCATCATGCTGGTTGAAGATGATTTCAAATGGATTACTGAAGAATTAATGGCTATCGCTGACAGCTGCTGCAAAGGCCGGATTATTTCAGCGCTGGAAGGCGGTTATCATCTCAAGGCATTAGCTGCCAGTGTTGCCATTCATGTGAAGACTCTTATGTCCGGCTAGGATCAACTCGCCTTTGCCTCAACATTCACCTGTATCAAAGCACCATCATAAACCGGAAAAATAGCCCGTACCGTATCACAGCCGCACTAAATATAGATTGCTAAATGGCATTGAGTTTTTTATCATCGATAGGGCGCTGAACTTATCCCGTGTAAGTATTCCGCATTTATTTTTTAGTGGGCTTCAGGTGAGCGGATGATGAACTTATTTATATTTGCAGAATTAGACACCGCAACCCTGCATGAACTCGTAGGGTGCACTGAACGTCATGAAACTTATCGTGAGCATGTCGTATCCATCGTAAACGGTACGCGTCCTTCGTCAGCACATCCTACAAGCTGAATAACATGCATCAGCTCACACCCCATATCATTGTCCTTGAGCTGATTCGTTCAAAGGATGCCGTACTGCGTATTAAACAGCTTAGCCCCTCTGCCGCTATGTTTTTAGACTATGGCGAAAAAGAGCTTATCGGCAAGCCGGTTGACCTTATCTACGCTGCCGGAAACGACAAGGCCGTATGGCAGGCCGCCCTTGCCAATGTAATTGACGGTCAAAACTCTATGCCTCCGCTCAAGACAGGCTTTGTCGGCGAAATTGTCACTAAGGCCAATAATAAAATCCGGGTATTTATCTCGCTGCTTACCTTATCCAACCGGACACCTAACAAAATCGAAATTGCTTTGTTGATTCAGGACAAGTCTGCCGAAGACTTCAGCGTCGAATCGGCGTTTGCCGAAAGCGAAGAACGTTTCCGACAAATGGCGGAAATGGCCGGTGAATGGTTATGGGAGCAGGATCCCGATGGTTACTATAGCTATAGCAGCGCCGCAGTGAGTCAAATACTGGGCTATAGTCCGGATGAGGTGCTGGGCAAACACTATACCGATTTTTTAACGCCCCAAGATAAAGCTGAGCAGCAGCAATATGCAACCAGCCATCGGCCTTTTTATGCATTGTTGGCTCATTATCAGCATAAAGACGGCAGGTCAATACTGACCGAATCGACCGGATTGCCGATAATCGATGCAGCTGGAAAACTGCTTAAATGGCGGGGCGTCGATCGGGATATTACCGCCAGAATGCATTTTCAGGATGCGCTTATCGAAAGCGAAAAACGCACCCGAATGATTATTGAAAGCTCCCTGAGCGCCATCGTGATTATGGATGCAGACGGCATCATTAACGACTGGAATTACCAAGCCGAAAAAATATTCGGCTGGACAAAGGAAGAAGCCATCGGCCAGCGTCTTGAAGAGTTAATCATACCGCCACAATTTCGCCATGCGCACCGACAAGGATTGGAACACTTTCTGCGCACAGGACAAGGTCCGCTTTTCAATCAATTGCTTGAGCAGACCGCCATTCGTCGCGACGGCACTGAATTTCCTGTTGAGCTGAGCTTGTCCCCGTTAAAACTGGGTAATACCTATATATTCAGCGATTTTATCCACGATATTACCAAGCGTAAGCGCCTGGAGCATCGATTTCGACAAGCGGTGGAATCATCGCCCAACGCGATTATTATGGTAAACGAATCAGGAACGATTGTGATGATCAATGCGCAAACAGAGGCGTCTTTCGGTTACTTACGCACTGAACTCATTGGACAATCGATTGAAATATTAGTGCCGGAGCGCTTTCGCAGTGCACATAGGGGTTTCCGTCAGGCGTACCTTGCCGCCCCTGTGTCCAGACCTATGGGAGTGGGCCAAGAGCTCTACGGCTTACGCAAAGACGGAACTGAATTTCCCGTTGAAATAGGCCTCAGCCTGATCGATAGCCATGAAGAAACACTGATACTGAGCACCATCGTAGATATTTCCACGCGAAAAGCTACGGAAGCAGCAATTCGCCAGGCACAAGTCAATCTGGCTATTGCTCAAAGCGAAATCAAGATTGCCGAACGCATTCAGGCATCTCTTTCGCCCTCGGTACCGATTAAATCCAGTCATTTTGAAGTCACCGGTTACTGTCTGCCGGCCGACCAGGTTGGCGGCGACTATTTTGATTATTTTTACCGTAATGAAAACTGTCTGGACATGATTATTGCCGATGTTTCCGGGCATTCAATCGGCCCTGCCCTGTTTATGGTAGAAACCCGTAGCGCCATTCGGAGCCAGGCAAACGGCTCCGGTACACCCGCAGAAACGCTAACCATACTCAATAATTTTCTTTTCGAGGATTTGGATAAATCCGACTACTTTATCACTTTGTTTTATCTGCAATATAACATCACCAACCAGCAATTGGATTTTGCCAATGCCGGTCACCCCCCCCCTTTGCTACATAGCCCTTCCCAAACCAAATGCCGGCAACTGGATGCAGAAGGATTAATACTGGGCGTAAACAAAAATGTGGTTTTTGAAGAAAAAACCACCACACTATCCCAAGGCGACATAATCCTGCTGTATACCGACGGTTTAACCGAAGCAGAAAACGCCAATGGCGATTTTTTCGGCCTACAGCGCGTCAGTGATATTCTTGTACAACATGCTCAGCAGTCCCCACAGGTCATCATTGAAGTGCTGCTGGAACAACTCAAACAATT
Source organism: Methylobacter svalbardensis (assembly GCF_037671525.1). Lineage (NCBI taxonomy): Bacteria > Pseudomonadati > Pseudomonadota > Gammaproteobacteria > Methylococcales > Methylococcaceae > Methylobacter > Methylobacter svalbardensis. Next base: position 43,116 of record NZ_JAWPOH010000009.1, on the reverse strand, counting down.
TTGCCGTCGCGAATCCTTTAATGATGATATTACTTTAATGATTTTTAAGCGGAATTAGTGATTGATTAATGCGTGAGGCTTTTCCCTCCACTCACTAAAGCTGTAGGTACCGAATCTGCCGGATGTGCGTCGCCCTCTTTAGCCGGGGGAACCCCAACAGGCATTACCATCCCAGGTTTTTCACCCTCCATTTCTGGAAGTAAGTAACACTTTCTTCGCTGTAAGGGACTGCTCACGCTCCTGTGTGTTAGATTTAACTTATACCAGAGAGGCTTATTGTGCCGTTTAGGCTTGGACTAAAGGATAAAATGATGCTTAGAAAATTAACAGGGGAGGCATGGACTCTTTATCTGAAAATCTTGGACGTTGAGTGCATTTCAATAAAACACGAGCAGAGAATTCATAGATTAACAAATCAAATTTATTACAGATATGTCCGCCGACGGAATGCTATGGAGCTTCAGGTGATCAGTGGTCGGGTGGATATCAGAGAGAGCCGATAAGGGAAGCCGTTTGTGTTGTAACCCAGAGAAAAACGTCCGCCTTCCCCGCAGGTGGAGTTCATTCGTTAAACACCTGACAAAGATACTGATTAAAAATAGCTGACAAAAGCTAATAACAAACCACCTGCAAACACGCCTGCCAGCACATCATCCAGCATGATACCTAAGCCGCCCTGTACCTGCCGGTCGACCCACTTAATCGGCCACGGTTTAATTATATCGAAGAACCTGAACAGGATAAAACCAACCACCATCGCTTGCCAGGAAAAAGGAACCAGCCACATCGTTATCAGGTAACCGGCAATCTCATCCCAGACGATGCCGCCGAAATCATGTTCGTCCAACTTTTTTGCGGCTATGCCACAAATCGGGATGCCGATAATGGTCACGATTAATGTCAACAGGCTGTAAATAAATAAATTGGATTGCGCAAATAGCCAGTACACCGGAATCGCCGCCAATGTACCCATGGTGCCGGGGGCTTTTTTTGCCAGGCCAGAGCCGAAACCGAAGGCCAGAAACAGTATGGGATCCGACAGTATCTGCCTGGGTGTCAGTTTATTTTTACCCAACTGGGTATTAAGAAAAATGCTCAAAGCCTTTTACCTCTAATGGTTGGATATGACCCGATCTACTCAGTCGCAAACCCGGTTGAGATTCAATGACGCCGATTTTGGTGGCAGCTATGGTCAACTTATCTGCCTGCTCGGAACTTACGGTAAAACACAGCTCGTAGTCATCACCGGCAGTCAGCGGCATAGACCAGTCGCCGGTATCGGTTATATAGGACAGCACAGCATTAGACAACGGCAACGCGTCCCAATCAAGACAGGCACCCACTTGGCTTTGCTCCAGGATATGAGCCAGATCGCCAGCCAAGCCGTCCGATAAATCGATGCAGGCGTTAGCAATGCCGATTAAGGCCTGCCCTGCTTCGATTTGCGGCTCCGGTCGGTTAAAGCGCATTAACGCGGCTTCGGAATCGGCGCAGTCATAGCCTTGCTTTATTTTTAATCCCAGGCCGGCATCGCCCAATAAGCCGGTCATATAAATAAAATCGCCGGGGTGGGCCGATGAACGCCTAAGTGCTTGGCCTTTCGGCACTAAACCCATGGCTTGAACGGTCAGGGTCAACGGGCCGGACGTGGTATCGCCGCCAATCAAGTCCACCGAATAACGTTCGGCCAGATTTAGAAAGCCTTTGGCGAAAGCCGTCAACCAGATTTCATCTGCCTTAGGCAGGGTTAATGCCAGCGTCACCGAAACGGGCTTTGCGCCCATCGCGGCAAGGTCGCTTAAATTGACGGCCAGCAGTTTGTGGCCCAACAGTTCCGGATCGGTTCCGGCAAAAAAATGCACATTTTCCACCATGGTATCGGTGGTCACCGCCAGTTCATAACCATCCTGAATCGACAACAATGCGCAATCATCGCCTATGCCCAACAGCGTTGACGGATTTATGACCCGCTGCTTAGTAAAGAAACGTTGTATCAGGGCAAATTCAGAAAGAGGCATTTTTAAAGGCTAAAGGCTAAAGGCTAAAGGCTAAAAGTGTAGGCCTTTCACCTTGCACCTTTTGCTTTAATCTCCACAGCCCTTTTTTGCTGCGCGACCTTGTCCAATATGCCGTTAACATACTTGTGACTGCCATCGGCACCAAAAAATTTGGCTAAATTAATACCTTCATTTAACACAACCCGGTACGGCATATCCGGTCGATGCAACAATTCGTACACCCCGATTCTTAGAATCGCTCTTTCGACCGGATCGATAGCATCAACAGGACGATCGACAAATTCCGACAACGCCTGATCAATCGCATCCAGATTTTTAGGCACACCGTAAAACAACTCGATGAAGTAACTTTTCTGAGCATCTTTCAAACGCTCTTCTTCCAGAAACTGGCGCTCGATCTCACTAAGATTCTGACCGGCCATTTGCCATTGATACAATGCCTGTACAGCAGCCTTTCGGGCATTGGTTCGAGCTTGACTCATTAGTTTTCCAGGTTATTAAATAAATTGACCATTTCAATGGCTGACATAGCCGCTTCCGCGCCTTTATTACCGGCTTTGGTACCTGCACGCTCTATCGCCTGCTCAATACTGTCAACGGTTAATACGCCAAAACTGACCGGGATACTATATTGCAAAGAAACCTGCGCCAAGCCCTTAACGCATTCACCGGCGACATATTCAAAATGCGGTGTGCCGCCTCGGATCACTGCGCCTAAGGCGATAATCGCATCGTATTTTTTAGTCGCCGCTACGCGTTGCACCACCATCGGCAACTCAAACGCGCCGGGAGCCTTAACCAGATGAATATCCGCTTTATTGGCGCCGTGGCGCACCAGCGCATCAATCGCACCGGCTTCCAATTGTTCAACGATGAAACTGTTAAACCGGGAGGCTACGATACAGAATTTTCCGCCTTGAACGAGTAAATTTCCTTCAAAGGTTTTTAATGTTGACATGATATTTCTCTACTGTGTGTTGTTTTCTACTATTGTGGATAGCATAACCCTCTAATTAAGGGGTTATTACTTTTTCAACCCATATACTCGGCGACTTCCAAATCAAACCCGGACAACGCGACATACTTTTTCTGGGGGCCTAAAACCTTAAGCTTATGTACACCCAAGTCGGCCAGTATTCTGGCACCGGTGCCGGTGGTACGCCAATCTTGGGCACCGGCCGGCTGAACCGAGCTCACAATGCCGTTATCTTCCAGCTGATAGTGGTGTATCAATTCCGCCAGCGACTTATTGTCTTCTTGCTGCCTGATAAGCACCAACACCCCGCGTCCTTCCTCGGCTATTTTTTGCATGGCTGTACGCAATGGAACGGTGCAATCGCTGCGCTTGGAAGCAAACACATCATCCAGCACATTCCGCGCATGAACCCTAACTAAAATCGGTTCGTTGCCGGCAACCTGCCCCATCACCAGCGCCAGATGCAGATTATTATCGTTTCTGTCCTGATAAGCATATAGCCTGAAATCGCCGAATTCGGTCGGATAAGCGCACTCGCTGATGCGTTCCAGGGTATTTTCGTGCTGAATACGGTAATGGATCAAATCGGCGATCGTGCCGATTTTAAGATCGTGCTGCTTGGCGAATACTTCCAGATCAGGTCGTCTTGCCATCGAACCGTCTTCATTGAGTATTTCAACGATAACCGCCGCCGGTTCCACGCCTGCCAATCTAGCTAAATCGCAGCCCGCTTCGGTGTGTCCTGCCCGGTTTAATACGCCGCCGGATTGCGCCATTAACGGGAATACATGCCCCGGCTGCACCAGATCATCGGCCTTGGCATCCGCCATGACTGCACATTGAATGGTACGCGCCCGGTCGGCCGCAGAAATTCCGGTGGTTACACCGGTTGCCGCCTCGATAGACACGGTGAAATTGGTTGAATGGGCAGTTTTATTTTCATTGACCATCAACGGCAACCGTAATTGCTGACAACGCTCGCCGGTCAAGGTCAAACAAATCAGACCGCGACCGTAACGTGCCATAAAATTAACATCTTCAGGACGTGTAAAAGCAGCCGCCATGACCAGATCACCTTCATTCTCACGATCTTCGTCATCCATAATGATGACCATTTTGCCTACGCGTAAATCTTCTATAATTTCTTCGATGGTATTCATTTTGCCTTTGGGCTATTAGCCAAAAAAACCGCTTTTCTGCAATAATTCTTCTGTGATACCGCCGCAACTTTTAGCCGCCGCATCACCCTTGATTAACCGCTCTATGTAGCGAGCCAGCAAATCCACTTCCAGGTTGACTTTGGTTCCGACCACAGCATCACCCAAGGTCGTTTCTTCGAGCGTATGCGGCACAATATTAACGCTGAACACCGCGCCATCAACTTCATTGACGGTCAGGCTAATACCGTTGATACAAATAGAGCCTTTTTCGGCAATGTATTTAGCCAGATTATCGGGGGCTTTACATTTGAAACGAAACGAGCGTCCGTCAGCCTGCTTTTCTATTATCGTGCCGATACCATCGACATGCCCGCTGACGATATGTCCGCCCAATCGGGTTGACGGTGTTAAGGCCAGCTCCAGATTAACCGGCGTACCCACCGTTGCGATATTTAAAATGGTTCTGGACAAGGTTTCATTAGAAACATCGGCGCAAAAATGATTTTTACCTAACTCCACTGCGGTCAGGCATACACCGTTGACAGCAATACTGTCGCCCAACGCGACATCCTGCAGCGGTAATTTTCCGGTCGCCACGGTCAATCGACAATCACCGGCTTTCTGCTCGATTGCCGATATTTTTCCCACTGCCGAAATTATGCCTGTAAACATGGAATGCCCCGCTCCTACAGTGGTGTATAAGTTAATTTTAAATCCGATCCGACCTGCCTGACATCACGCAGTTTTAACTGCTTTTTCTCGGCCATCTGCTGTAGTCCCGGCAGCTTAAACAATCCGCGTCCCTGGTCGCCTAAAATACACGGAGCCATATAAATGATAAATTCATCAACCAGTCCTTCAGCCAGTAATTCGCCATTCAGCACCGAACCCGCCTCAACCAGCAGCTCATTGATTTGTTGTTGGCTTAAAAAATCCATCACCGCATGCAAGTCTAAACGCCCGTTTTTTTCGTCAAGTTTATAAACGTCAAAACCCGCCTGTTGCAACGCGCGTTGTTTTTGGGGATCATCTGCGCAGGTTAAAATCAGGCTGCGTCCCGGAAGTTTTGCCATCTTGGCGGTAACCGGCATGTTCAGATGAGTATCCAGCACCACCCGAAGCGGTTGTTCGACAACCCAGTCCACACGGGCATTCAGCGCCGGATCATCCGCCAACACCGTATTGATGCCGGTTAAAATTGCCGAGCTCTCCGCTCTTAGGCGCTGCACATCGGCTCTGGCCTCGGCTCCGGTAATCCATTTGCTTTCGCCCGACGCCATCGCAGTGCGACCATCCAGACTCATCGCCAGCTTGCTGCGCACAAACGGGCGATTTTCCGTCATTCGTTTGATAAACCCGCGATTTAATGCCTGCGCATCTTTCTGCAATACGCCGCAGCCCACCTCAATCCCAGCCGCCTTGAGCTTTTCCAGTCCGCTGCCGGACACCTGCGGATTGGGATCCTGCATAGCCGCAACAACCCGAGCGATTCCGGCGCTTATCAGCGCATCGCAACACGGCGGCGTTTTGCCCTGGTGGCTGCAAGGCTCCAGCGTTACATAGGCGGTTGCGCCTGTTGCATCCTGCACGTTTTTTAATGCCTCAACTTCTGCATGACCTAAGCCCGCTTTAGCATGCCAGCCTTCGCCGATCACCACACCGTCTCTGACTAAAACACAGCCTACACGGGGATTCGGATCGGTCGTATAACGGCCTTTTTTAGCCAACTGAATAGCTCGTGCCATAAAAAAAGCATCGCGCTGCGCTGACATTATTTTTGTCGCAAGTCTTCAATCATGTCGGTGAATTCACTGACATCCTGAAAACTCCGATAAACCGAGGCAAAACGCACAAAAGCCACATGATCCAGCAAACTCAATTCTTTCATAACCTGCTCGCCCAATACCTGTGCCGATATTTCCCGCTCGCCCAATGCCCGTAAATCCTGTTTTATACGATTGATAGCGGCTTCAATATCATCGCTGCTTACCGGCCTTTTTTCCAGCGCCCTGAGCATGCCTGCGCGTAGTTTATTTTCCTCGAAAGGCTCACGCACCCCGTCACGCTTAACAATCCGAGGCAGCGTTAACTCAGCCACTTCGTGCGTAGTAAATCGTTCCTTACAAGCATTACACTCGCGCCGACGGCGAACCTGGTCCCCGTCATTGGCCAATCTGGAATCAAGAACCCGCGTATCTTGTGCTCCGCAAAACGGACATCGCATAATTAAGCCACTGTTTTTTGTCTACCGGAAAATCGGCCTTCAATCTCGAAAACCGTTAATTTTATAACACTCTGCCGGTTATCTGTATTTTATTTTTCTAGACTATCCGGTAACCACGCTTATACTTACCCGATCACAGCGCACCAGAAATAGCCGAATGAAACAACAAGAAGGCGTCATAAAATATCTGCTAAATCATACGCAACAACCGATTAGCCATCCATGCTCATTAACCGACATCAACGCCTGGCGCACGATTGCATCCGGCTTGACCTAATCGGACAAAGCCCTGAGCGATACCAGAATATCGGTTTTGGCAATATCAGCCAAAGAATCGACCCTCACAGCGCTCAGTTCATCATCAGCGGCACTCAAACCGGGCATCTTAAACAACTAAACCCGGAGCATTATTGCCTGATTGTTAAAGCGGAACCTCACCAAAACCGGATTCAATCCCGTGGTTTGTGCAAACCTTCGTCCGAATCCCTGACCCACGCCAGCGTATACGCCCAGAACCAGGCTATTCAAGCCGTTATTCACGCACACAGCCCTGAAATCTGGAAACATACCGTAGCGCTGGGACTGCCCCACACTAGCGTTGACATTCCCTACGGCACCGTTGAAATGGCGATGGCTGTTGAACAATTATTTCAATCCGGCAAGCTGACGCAAACTTCATTATTTACCATGCTCGGGCATGAAGATGGAGTCATAGCTTTCGGCAGAAACATGGAGGAAGCGGCGTGGGAACTAATCAAACATTTATCGAAGGCTATCCGCATTGAACAACAACGCATTAATCGATAAGATACACAGCTCTATCATTAGCAACTCTTAATAAAATATGCCGGAAATACTGATCTACACCACCAATATTTGCCCCTACTGCATGATGGCCAAACGTCTGCTGGACAAAAAAGGCCTATCCTATACAGAAATTAATGTGGATGCCAAACCCGGTTTAAGGGAAGAAATGATGCTTAAAACAAACCGTCGCACAGTGCCACAAATTTATATCGGCGGTTATCACGTCGGCGGCTTTGACGAATTGCATGCACTGGAACAACAAAAGAAACTCGATGATTTGTTGGCAACTGCGTAGGCTAGGCGACGACTTTTCGTTATATCCAGAATTTCGGGCATAAACAGCATGCCCGAACTACAAACCTCTTAAAATATCTTTTTTAATATCTTCAAGACTTTCCAATCCTACTGAAATCCTGACCAAGCCGTCCTTGATACCGGCCGCCGCTCTGACTTCGGGCGCCAATCTACCATGCGTGGTGGTTGCAGGATGGGTGATGGTGGTTTTAACATCGCCAAGATTTGCGGTAATTGACAGCATTTCGGTCGCATCAATCAGCTTCCAGGCGTGTTCTTTGCCGCCGGTCAGCTCAAAACTGACGATGCCGCCGAAATGACTCTGCTGCCGCTTGGCCAGTTCATGCTGAGCATGCGATGCCAAACCGGGATAATGCACCTTATCGATACCGGGCTGTTGCTCCAGCCAAAGGGCCAGTTCAAAGGCGCTATCGCAATGCGCTTTCATTCTGACCGCCAACGTTTCTAAGCCGGACAAAAACACCCAGGCATTGAAAGGACTCATGGTCGCGCCGCCGGTGCGCAGATACGGATAAATAAACTTTTCGATGATCTCATCGCTGGCAATGACCGCGCCGCCGACACAACGCCCCTGCCCGTCTATATATTTGGTTGCCGAATGGATCACAATATCCGCACTCAGTTCGAAAGGCTTTTGCAATACCGGCGTACAAAAACAATTGTCAACAATCAACAAGCTACCGTGTTTATGGGCGATATCGGCAAGCGCCGCTATATCGGCAATTTCAATCAACGGATTCGACGGTGTTTCCAGAAACAGAAACCGGGTATTCGGTTTAATCGCCGCTTCCCAGGCTGCGGTATCGATCAGATCGACAAAATCGGTTTCAACCCCGAATTTGCTAAAATAATTTTGGAACATCAGCACGGTATTGCCGAACACGCCGCGTGAACACAGCACATGATCACCGGCTTTAAGCAGCCCCATGCCAACCGCCATAATGGCTGCCATCCCGGATGAAAATGCCAGGCATCGCTCACCTTTTTCCATTAGCGCCAGTCTTTCCTGAAAGGCGCTAACCGTTGGATTGGTGAAACGGGAGTAGATGTTACCGGGTTTCTGTCCGGTAAAACGTAAAGCGGCCTCTTCGGCACTCTTGAACACATAACTGGAGGTGGCAAAAATTGGGATGCTATGCTCATCTTCATGAGTGCGCTTATGCCCGGCTCTGATCGCCTGAGTTTCCAGTGAATAGTCGTTCCAGTTAATGTCTGTCATGGTTTTATTAAGCGTGTTTGTTTGTTAACAAGATCAGGCAAAAGGCCAAGGATGGAAGGCAAAAACCAGGCTTCAATACGGCCGATCTTTGCCCTTCGCCTTTAGCCTTGCTCCTCAATCCCCATTTTGCATGCCGATAATGAAATTTTCCGAGTTTCTTGTCAATTGTGCATTGTCATTGCGCAACGCTTCGGTACGTTCCAGATAGGCGTCGTCAATATCACCGGTGATGTATTCATTACTAAAGCAGGAGGTATCGAAGTGCTTGATATCCGGATTACCCTTACGAACCGCATCAATCAGGTCATTCAGTTCCTGATAAATCACCCGATCTGCGCCTATTGCTACTCGCACCTCGTCTTCGGTACGATTATGGGCAATCAACTCATGAGCGGCCGGCATATCGATGCCGTAAACATTGGGGAAGCGTACCGGCGGCGCAGCCGAGGCAAAATAGACTTTTTTAGCACCCGCATCTCTGGCCATTTGAATAATCTGCTCGGACGTTGTGCCTCTGACGATTGAATCATCAACCAACAATACATTCTTGCCTTCAAACTCGAGACCAATGGCGTTTAACTTTTGCCTGACCGATTTTTCCCTCATTTTCTGGCCCGGCATGATAAACGTCCGGCCGATATAACGGTTTTTTATAAAGCCTTCACGGTACTTCACACCCAGAATATTAGCCATCTGCAAAGCCGCTGTTCGGCTGGTGTCGGGAATGGGAATAATCACATCTATGTCATGATCCGGCCAGTCTCTCTGCACTTTTTTGGCTAACTTTTCACCCATACGCAGACGCGCTTTATAAACCGATATACGATCAATAATCGAATCCGGCCTGGCAAGATAGACATACTCGAAAATACACGGACAATGATCCGTTTTCTCAGCACACTGTTTGGTATGCAATACGCCTGATTCTTCAATAAATACCGCTTCGCCGGGCTCAACGTCTCTAATCAGCTCAAAACCCAGGACATCCAGAGCGACACTTTCGGATGCAATCATGAATTCCGAACCTTGCTCGGATTTTTTTTCACCAAACACGATAGGTCGAATGCCATGAGGATCCCTGAAACCTAAAATACCGAACCCAGCAATCATAACCACAACGGCATAGGCGCCACGACAGCGGCGATGAACACCGGATACCGCTTGAAAAACATCATCCACAGTTAAATGCAATTTACCTAAACTTTGCAGTTCATGAGCAAAAACATTCAACAAAACTTCAGAATCGGAATCGGTATTGATATGCCGTTGATCTTCGATGAACAAAACCTTCTTTAGCTCTTCGGTATTGGTCAAATTGCCGTTATGCGCAAGCGTCAAGCCAAAAGGCGAGTTGACATAGAAAGGTTGTGCCTCTGCAGAACTGGTGCAACCCGCCGTTGGGTAACGAACGTGAGCAATGCCCATATTGCCTTTTAATCTCAACATTTGGGCATTGGTAAAAACATCACGGGTCAAGCCGTTTTCCTTGCGCAAATGTAGCCGTCCGGCCTCACAGGTCACAATGCCTGCGGCATCCTGACCCCTATGTTGCAACACTGTCAGAGCATCATATAACTCTTGATTAACAGCCTGATGTGAAACGATAGCAGCAATACCACACATTATTTTTTAACCTGAATTGTTTGTAAGAAGTAACGAAAGAAACTAGCGATAACTGATGGTTTCCGCCATACCTGACGAAAAATGATCTCGCAACCAAACAGCGAGCAATTGAAAAGGCGGAATGAATGTCGATTGTGTCCACCAGGAATCCTTAGGCAAGGGTGTCAATCCCGCCAATATGACAACGACAGTAACGACGATCATGCCGCGTACAAAGCCAAAAACCATCCCGCCGAAACGATCCGTAAAGGTTAATCCGGTTTTTTTAACGCCTATATTCAATAAAAAACCTATTAGACCGCCAAGGCTCAACGTGATGACCAATAAAACCACAAAAGAGGCAACCATTCTGGCTGCCGGATGGCTGATAGTTGATTCCATAAAAACGGAAAACTCACGGCTAAAGCTCAATCCCACCCAGCCTGCCAGCATCCAGAATGCCAACGAGAAAACTTCCTTAACAAATCCTCGCGACAAACCGATTACAAAGGAAATAAAAACCAGACCGATTAGCGTAAAATCTACCCAGATCATGCTTTTATTCTACCCCTGCAGGTCTTCATCACTCAGACATCAAAATGGCTTTTATGTTTTTTTTATCCAGTCTTGCCTTCATTGCGGCCGCTTTTTTCTGGTCAAGTTCCGGACCTACCCGGAGCCGGTATATGGTTCCTTTATCTGTTTGGACGGTATCCAGCGAAGCGGGTAAACCTTGTTCGCTCAAGCTTTTCCAATAAGAAACTGCATTTTCTTTTTTACTGAAACTACCGAGCTGAATATACCAACGCACTAATTTTGCACTCGTTTTCGGTGCAGTGATTGGCTTTTTTGCTTCCGCTACAGCGGCAGCAAGGCTCTTCGGTTTAGGCGGCGATTGCTTAGCGGTCACTGGCGGTTTTACAGGTTCTTTAACGGTTACTGATTTTATCGCCTCTACAACCTGCTGAGCCTTTTCGGGTTTTTTAACCACTGTTTTTCTTTGGAGATCACTAAGTTGAGTGCTTTTTCCGTCATTATCCGCAACGTCTGCCGATAAAGGCTGCTCGACGAACTCTTTGGTATTGGCATCCTCGGTATAGCCTTCGGATTCGGCATACAAAGATTCCCCGGGACGATCCTGTTTCTCAGGTTCATCTTCCACTCCGGTACTCTCTAGAGCATCACTGACATTTTCGATAGATAAAGGCTCAGGATCCGGCAAGCCTAAAACCTGATCCGCACTGCTCGGCACAACCCTGCCATCTGCACTTGGAGCTCCTGAATCAACTGGAGCAGGAATACTCAGTTCACTGACTAATTTGCCGCTATTATCGACAGGATCATCGAACAGCATCGGGATAAAAATTGCACATAGGGCCGTAACAACGACCGCGCCAATCAAACGTTGTTTTAATTCATGATCCATTTCGTCTACTCACTTATTCTCAAATTCAACCAAGCAATCAGATACCAAAAAGAAAGATCCAAAAACCAATAACAAATCACCTTCTCTTGACTGGTTTTTTGCCGCAGCAAATGCCTCAGTAAAACCAGAAAAACCAAAAGAAACCCTGGACACCGAACTTTGTAAAAAAATCTCACGCATAACCGGTTCCGTAACCGCTCTAGGGTTTGCCAAAGGCGCAAAAAACCAGTCGTAAACCACCAGATTCATAATTTCAAGGACTCCGGCTATGTCCTTGTCTTTCATCATTGAAAAAACAGCATGAATGCGTCTTCCAGGAAAAACAGCCGTCACGTAATCAACCAATGTTCGGACTGCCTGAGGGTTATGCCCCACATCCAGCAACACGGGGATTTCGCCGTCAATCAATTGAAATCGACCCGCTAACCGGACATTTTCCAGTCCCTGCTTAATCGCTGCTTCAGTGACCGGCAAAACCTCTGCCATCTTGGTCACCGCCAAAATAACCGCCGAGGCATTGCGATACTGATGCTCCCCTTTTAAACCCGGCTCCGGCAATTGTAACATTTGCCGGTCGGCAGAGAACCAATCCCATCCTGTTGCCTGCTTTTTATAAGCAAAATCCTTACCGATACAATACAGCAGGGCATGCTGCTCAATAGCGCTCTGTAGTAATGATTCCGGGGGTTCCGGATCGCCGATGACAGCGGGAATACCCGCTCGAAAAATACCGGATTTTTCCCGTCCTATGGCTTCTCGCGTACCGCCCAGCCATTCAATATGATCAATACTGATACTGGTGATCAATGCCACATCGGGATCGACAATGTTGACGGCATCCAATCGCCCGCCCAAACCAACCTCAAGCAATTGAATATCGACTCCGGCACGGAAAAATATATCCAATGCGGCCAGTGTACCAAATTCAAAATAGCTTAATGAAGTATTGCCTCGTACCGACTCTATTCTTGCAAATGCCTCGCAAATTTTGTCATCCGATACCGGTTTGCCGTCAATTTTTATTCTTTCATTATATTTCAGGATATGCGGCGACGTATAAGCCCCTACCCGATAGCCTTGCGCCGTGTAAATAGCCTCAAAATAAGCAACCGACGAGCCTTTGCCATTGGTTCCGGCGACAGTAATAGTTGGGGGCTTGGCATAATCGGGATTAAGCGCATGAAAAACCTGCGCCGCCCGCTCCAAACCCAAATCGATGACTAAAGGATGCAAGCTTTCCTGCCACTTCAACCAAGCCTCTAGCGAATCAAAACCTATCATTAATCGATAATAATATCAGTCTTCCTGAGTCGAGTGATGCAGCGCATCATCCGCTTCAACTTCAAGCCCTCCTGCGCCTTCGGCTTCCCCCTCTGTCAAAGGGGGAGCGCTTGCTAGGGGGATTTGCGGTGCTGCAATGTCTCTACCCGCCATCAGCAGTGCCAAGATACCGGCAATCTTATCGCGCATTTCACGCCTGTCGATAATCATATCGATAGCGCCATGCTCCTGTAAAAACTCGCTACGCTGGAAGCCTTCAGGCAGTTTTTCACGAACGGTTTGTTCGATTACCCGGGGACCTGCAAAACCGATCAAGGCATTCGGTTCGGCAACATTAATGTCGCCCAGCATAGCCAAACTGGCTGAAACACCGCCCATCGTCGGGTCGGTCATGAACGATATATACGGAAGACCGGCATCGGATAATTTAGCCAATACCGCACTGGTTTTCGCCATCTGAAACAACGAAAACAGCGACTCCTGCATACGTGCACCGCCGCTGGCCGTAAACACAATAAACGGAACACGCAACTCCAGACTTTTGTTGACACCACGAACAAATTTTTCGCCGACCACAGATCCCATTGATCCGCCCATAAAGCCGAAATCAAAAGCAGCGGCAACAATATACTGACCTTTTAGCTGACCTTTGATCACCACCAGCGCATCATTTTCTTTAGTCTGTTTTTGCGCCTGGGTAATTCTGTCTTTATATTTCTTACTGTCTTTGAATTTTAATGGGTCGATAGGCTTAACATTTCTACCTATTTCTTCATGATCGCCCTCATCCAGAAACATGGTCAACCGGGTTCTGGCCGAAATCCGCATGTGATGCTCACATTTTGGGCAAACGCTGAAATTTCTTTCCAGCTCCGTGTTGTAAAGAATCGCATTACAGCTCGGGCACTTATTCCACAATCCTTCAGGTACAGTGCCTTTTTTATTCGACCCTTCCGTTCTAATTGTTGAAGGGATTAACTTTTCAAACCAACTCATTCATCTGCCCTTTAGTGTTGCTGTTGTTTGGTGGGTCTCCTTGCGTCAGCCCATCCTAGCCATCTATCCTTTAATTATCCATTGCCTGGCGCATGGCGACCAACAAATCGACTATCTCTCTTTTGGCACCTTCCGGATCATCCAGATTCGCCTCAATTTTGCTGATCAGGGCGCTGCCGACAACCACTCCGGCACCCAAACCGGCAACCGTCTTTGCTGTTTGCGCGTCCTTGACGCCAAAACCGATAGCCACAGGCAGGCGGGTATTCGCCTTGATTTGCTTAAGTTTGGCTTCGACATCGGCAACATTTAAATGCCCTGCACCGGTTACGCCCTTCAACGAAACATAATAAAGGTAACCGCTACCGGCAGCATCCATCTTTTTGATGCGTTCATCGGTGCTGTTAGGTGCCAATAAAAAAATCGGATCAATGTCGCGCGCCTTTAACAAGGCCACGCATTCACCCGCCTCTTCCGGCGGCAAATCAACCGTTAAAACGCCATCAATCTCGGCACGTTGCGCGGCATTGGCAAAATCCTCATAACCCATGGCTTCAATAGGATTCACATAGCCCATTAGCACGACTGGAGTTTGTTGATTGATTTTTCTAAATTCTGTCGCGATCGCCAATACGCGTCTTAAGCTCATTTTATATTCTAAAGCGCGCTCACTAGCACGCTGAATAACCGGCCCGTCCGCCATAGGATCCGAAAATGGCACACCCAACTCAATCACGTCGGCGCCCGCCTCAACCATCGCGTGCATCATCGGCAAGGTAAAATCGGGTCTAGGATCGCCTGCGGTAATAAACGGGATTAACGCCTTGCGGCCTGTTTTAGCTAACGCTTCAAATGTTGCAGTTAATCGACTCACAGTTCTATCCCCTCGCGTTGCGCCATCGTTTGCATGTCTTTATCGCCGCGACCGGACAAGCAGACGATGATAATTTCATCTTTACCCATGGTTGGCGCCAGCTTCATCGTGTAAGCCATGGCATGACTCGATTCCAGCGCCGGAATAATGCCTTCCATTCGGGTTAATGCATGAAAACCTTCCAGCGCCTCGGTATCGGTAATATTGACATATTCAGCCCTGCCGGTATCTTTCAGCCAAGCATGTTCGGGGCCTACGCCAGGGTAATCCAAACCGGCTGAAATGGAGTGTGTCTCGATGATTTCACCGTCGTCGTCTTCCATCAGATAAGTCCGATTGCCATGCAATACGCCGGGACGACCCGCACATAAAGGTGCAGAGTGACGCCCGGTTTCAATGCCGTCGCCTGCCGCTTCAACACCGATCATTTTTACCGAACGGTCATCTATAAACGGATAAAACAAACCGATTGCGTTTGACCCGCCGCCGACACAGGCAATCAGCGTATCAGGCAAGCGTCCGGCCTGCTCCAGGCATTGCTGCCTTGCTTCACGGCCGATGATGGCCTGAAAATCCCTGACCATAGCAGGATAGGGATGCGGACCTGCAACGGTACCGATAATATAAAAGGTATTATCGACATTGGTCACCCAGTCTCTGAGCGCTTCATTCAACGCATCTTTTAGCGTTTTTGAACCGGATTCGACAGGCACCACGGTCGCGCCTAATAATTTCATCCGATACACATTTAGAGACTGCCTGACAACATCGACAGCACCCATGTAAATCACGCACTCCAGACCCAGTCTGGCGGCAACCGTCGCCGTCGCCACACCATGCTGACCGGCTCCGGTTTCAGCAATAATGCGCGTCTTGCCCATACGCTTGGCCAATAAAGCCTGACCAACGGTGTTGTTTATTTTATGTGCGCCGGTATGATTCAGGTCTTCGCGTTTCAGATAAATCTGCGCGCCACCCAACTCGCGACTCCAGCGTTCGGCATGATATAAAGGCGAAGGCCGGCCTACATAATGCTTTAAATCAGCATCCAATTCCGCTATAAATTCCGGATCGTCTAAATACTGCTGGTATGCGGCATTCAATTCCTGAATCGGCAGCATCAATGTTTCTGCAACAAACATTCCACCGTAAGGGCCAAAGTGTCCCCGCTCATCGGGCATATTATATTTTTCTGTCATATTATTATTCTGTCACCCTCATTAACTTCACGTATGAATGCCGCCATTTTTAGCGCATCCTTAACACCTTTTTCTACTTCTACACCGCTACTGACATCCACAGCATAGGGTCTTACTGTCTGTACCGCCTGTCCGGCATTGTTCTGATCCAGACCACCCGCCAGCACGATAGGCAAGGCACAATGTTCAGGAATCCTGTTCCAATCAAATCGGCTGCCGGTACCGCCTTTAGCTCCCTGATGATAAGCATCCAGCAGCAGTCCTGCTGCATCATGATATTGCAGGGCCAAAGCTGAAATATCGATACCATCCTGCATCCGCACCGCTTTCATATACCGTTTGCCATACAACCCGCAGGCTCCAGCAGGCTCATTGCCATGAAATTGCAGACAATCTACCGGCACCTGCGCCAAAACCTCGCGTATCCGTGACTCCTGCTCATCGACAAATAAAGCGACTACCGAAACAAATGCCGGCAAAGCCTTAACAATTTCAACCGCCTGCGCAATATCAATATTTCTCGGACTGGGCGGATAAAACACCAAACCGATTGCATCGACGCCTAAGCTAGCCGCACAAACAGCATCTTCAACACGGGTAAAACCGCAAATTTTAACGCGAGTTCGCATAATGTGATATGAGAATTTAACCAAAAAAAGCTAGCCGCCTAGAATACCATAAAACAATGCGACTTAGACTACCAACTTAAGCAGGGACAGTCGAAGGTTAAGCCGCTCGTAATGAGTCTTTCGGCTACGCTCAGGCGAACGGCTTAACCTTGCTACTTGCCCTTAAGTGGGAATGTGCAGCCGCTTTCTGCAAGGCGTACTTACGCCACTCGACTTCATTAATGCTGATGTCCATGCTCCTGCTCATGAGCGCCAGGGACTTCAACCTGAAGCGACTTAACGGCCACACCGTATTGATAAACCATCAATCCGCCTAAATCAGCGCCTAATACCATTAATCCAAACAGTAACGCCGCTAATATCAGAAAAAAGTAATTAGCCATACCTTCAATGACTCCCCCACTGATTGCCCGCCAGGCTGATAATAAAATCGCCAAACAAAGCACAGCCACACCAAAATTCTTATGCCGTTCCATGATGGCATGAACCTCGTCCCCATGCGCTACCGAACCTGCGGCAATGAAACCGGCAATCACCGTAAAGACGGCAGCGGCGGCGCCCAAGTACAGCAACCAACCGGCAACGTTACGCCAATGTTGTTTTTTAGCCAGCGTACCGATCATGTCCAAAGCAAAAAAAGCCGATAACAATGCAATAGGAAAATGCACCAGCACCGGATGGATATTATCCATGCTGGAAAGGCCCGGCATTACTGTCGAAAAAATATCCGCCGAATCATGAGTTGAAAGTCCCTCAAAAAAAGCCAGCAGACTAGAAACGCTGTCGGCAACACCACCGCCGTGATCGACCCCACCATGAATTTGAAAAGACAAAAAATTATTCATATCAATCATCACTATTATCTACAAAGGGAAACAATCTACTTGATATTTGGGCAATTGCAAATAAGTAACTGATGTTACGCACTGTCCACGAAAAGCACGAAAGCCACGAAAAAATGTAGAGCCATATATTCGGTGTAATGCCAAATTATTCATTCATATCAATGTGACTAAAACTGACATTGATGCCAGCATAACAATACTAGCCAAGGTTTATTGTAACCAGGATGCACTTCCTACATGCTTTATGTACCTCATTTATTTTTCGTGCTTTTTGTGTTTTTCGTGGACTATGATTTTTTATAGGTACGCGCGTAACATCAGTAAGTAAGTAAGTAAGTAAGTAAGAAGCATTGCAATGCCGTTAATCATGCCGCTTGGCATCAACCGGTAATTTATCAAATATCGGATGCTTGCCAATGCCGTAATGCTCCGGATAATAAACCGCCCCCAGATACAAGCCGTCAGGCGGCGCAGTCACTCCACCCAGCTTGCGACTCTTAACCTCAAGCAGCTCCCGAGTCCAGTTTATCTCCTGCTTTCCAGCACCTATGTCCATCAATACCCCGGCAATGTTCCTGACCATGTGATGCAAAAAAGCATTGGCGGAAATATCAATAATGACCTTGTCATCCTCCCGATAAACATCAATAAAATACATCTGCCGACAAGGACTTTTAGACTGGCAACCTTGCGCCCTGAACGAAGAAAAATCATGCTTGCCGATCAGATGTTGCGCCGCCCTGTGCATTTTATCGACATCCAGCGGGTTATGATGCCAAGTCACCTGCTTGCGCAATAATGCCGATTTTATCGGCCGATTAAGAATAACATAGCGATAAAAACGGGCAATGGCGCTGTATCTGGCGTGGAAATCGCCTACGGCCTGCTTTACCCAGGTAATTCTGACATCATCCGGCAAATTACTGTTGCCGCCCAGCATCCAGGCATGAAGTTCGCGCTCTATTTTTGCGTCAAAATGCACGACCTGCTCAAGCGCATGCACACCGGTATCGGTTCTTCCGGCACACTGCACGGTGACCTTATGGTTGGCGACTCTCGACAAAGCCTGTTCAAGCACCTGCTGAACACTGCGCTGATCAGTTTGCCACTGCCAACCGCAAAAACCGCTGCCGTCATATTCAATACCTAGAATGATGCGTGTCATGCAGGCCTCTTTGGGTCACAACAAAACTTTACCTTGACTGAAAAACAATTATTCATGAATATAAACTTTAACTCCAACCTCTATCCGATTAAACAAATCCAATACATCGGCATTTTTCATACGAATACAGCCGTGCGATTCAGGGCTGCCGTGCATCAGTTGATCAGGACACCCGTGTATATAAATATATCGCCAGGTAGTATCGACTTTGCCGTAACGATTTTTATGCGGCTCCAGCCCACCCAGCCACAGAATCCGGGTTAATATCCAGTCTCGCTGCGGATATTGCCTACCTAGGTCAGCGCTGTATGTTTCACCGGTCGGACGTCTACCGACAAAAACCGAATTTAACAACTGACCCGCGCCAATTTTGGCCCTGACTTTATGCCAGCCGGCGGGCGTACACTCGCTGCCCATGAGTTCACCTACGCCTTTTTTGGCCGTGGAAACCGGATAAACCTGCACCGGACTGCCATCCGTATAGATAGTCAACTGCTGGCTGGCGATACCAATATCCAGATAATGTTGCACCTTGCCTGACTCATCTTTTTTCATAAACGCTGAAATAATAACCCCTTACAACAATTTACAGTTTAGGCGAACTTGAATAAGTGATAAAAATTTTCAGTCGATGACTCTGCGATATTATTGATCGTGGTGCCACGCAATTCTGCCAAGTGTTCTGCAACATAGCGTACATAGGTTGGATAGTTGGGTCTGCCGCGGAAGGGTACGGGAGCCAGATAGGGCGAATCGGTTTCGATAAGGAAGCGGTCGGCGGGTACTTTTTTGGCGACCGCTTTGATCTCCTTGGCGCTGTTAAAGGTGACTATACCGGAAAAGGAGATATAAAAATTCAAATCCAAGGCTTTTTTGGCAAACTCCCAATCCTCGGTAAAACAATGGATAACTCCCCCGACTTCACCGGCGCCCTCTTCTTCCAGGATACGCAGGGTATCGTCTTTGGCTTCCCGAGTGTGGATAATCAACGGTTTTTTCAACGCTTTTGCGGCATTAATATGATTTCTGAAGCGTTGGCGTTGCCAGTCTACATCGCCTTCACTGCGAAAATAATCCAGACCGGTTTCGCCTATGCCGATGACTTTATCGCGACTCCCTAAAGCAATAAGCTCTTCGACACTGGGGTCTTGGCCATCCTGAACATTCGGATGCACCCCTACGGTCACGGATATTTGCGGATAAGCAGACACCAAATCCAGCATTGCCGGGTAGGCTTCCAAATCTATCGCGATACATAACAGGTGTTCAATTTGACTGTTTTCCGCTTCGCGCATAAAACAGGCAAAATCGTTTTGATAGGGCGCCAGATCGATACGATCCAGATGGCAATGGGAATCTATTAACATAGGATTTTTTAAATTAAAAAAGGCGAAAGGCGCAAGGCTAAGAGCGAAAAAACCTGAGCGTCAACATGCCCGCCCTTAGCCTTGCGCCCTTCGCCTTTTGTTTGATTTACATAGTATGCGTCGAACGGTCATTTTCTAAAGAACCGGCCAGATAGTTTTCAATTTTGTTGCGTGATAGTCCGCCGTCCTGATCGCTAAACTGTACGCCAACGCCGCTGGCTCTATAGCCTTCAGAGCCGGGGGGCGTTATCCAGATTATTTTACCGGCTATCGGCAGCCGTTCGATTTCATCCATTAAATTGAGCAGCATAAATACTTCCTGCCCCATTTCATATTCACGGTTGGTAGGAATAAACAGCCCGCCGTTGGTAACAAAAGGCATATAGGCTGCGTACAACGCATTTTTATCTTTAATTGAAAGGGACAATATGCCTTGTCCTGCCGCTGCATCTGCCATGTTATTTACTCCGATTAAGTTCGTGCCATTGGATTAAAACTTCTTCAAACAATAACTGTTTATTTATTTGGGTATCCAGTCGTTGCCTATCTGACAATAATAAATCATATAATTTATAAAGCCCTTTTAATTCTAGTCGCTGGGACAGTTCTTGTATCTGCTCATTCAAGTCTGGATTATATAAATTTGCAACCTGGGCATGATAAAAACACTTAATCAAATCGATAACCCAGGACGTCATCCAGAATATTAACGCCGATGCCGGTAGCTTGTGCCAAGCTTCGGCGATAATAACCGGAGATTTAAGCTGTTTTGCTATCGCCATCCACGCATCGAAACATTCATTACGCAAGGTTAAGGTTTGATCATTGGCATATTCCAGTGCCAGTAAAGGCGCACCCTGCGCTAAAGAGACATTGCGGTACAAATCCCCCCTTTGCAAAAGGGGAGCTGGGGGGGATTTGTTCAGCAATATGTCTGCCAGCCACTTAACCGCGACTTCCTTATCCGGGTTGACTAGCGCCAGTTTCTGGCAACGACTGATAATAGTTGCAGGCAATTTGGCCGGTTTTTCGGTAATTAATATAATACTGGTGCGCTCGGTCGGCTCTTCAAGGCATTTCAAAAAGGCATTAGCCGCTGCATTATTCATCTTGTCGGCTGGATTGACAATAACAACCCGCTGAGTCTCAAACTGGGGCTTTAAGGTTAAGCGGCTAATCAGGCTGCGTATCTGCCCGATACCAATGCCCTTACCCGGCTCCTCGGGCTGTATCCGGATAAAGTCGGGATGTGTCTCGGCATTCACCAGCAAACAACTACTGCAATGCCCGCAAGCTGTGCCATTAGTCTGCGGTGTTGCACAAAGCAAGGCAACGGCGAACTGAGTAGCTAATTGCTGCTTGCCCAGCCCTTTATTGCCGGTAATGAGTAAGGCCTGAGGAATACGTTTTTGCGCTATATAACTGCACAGATGCTCCCACTGATGCTGTTGCCAGGGTAATAACCGGTTTGGAACAGTCATTTTACGCCGTCGTGCCTTGGAGAAGCCGGACAATTCAAGGCGCACAACCCGAGCAAAACACGAATGACATCGGTAATGGCTCTTTGCACATCGGCTAACGGTTGATTGGCTTTTATAAGTTTGATGCGCTCCGGGTGCAATCCAGCCTGCAATAAATAGGCGCGCCTGACATTTTCAAAAAAACTGATTTTTTCTGACTCAAAACGATCAAGCGCTCCGCGTTCTCTGACCCGCGCTATGCCTATTTCAACCGGCGCATCCAGTAACAGGGTTAAATCGGGTCTTAATGTGCCTTGCGCCAGATTTTCCAGCCATGCTATGGTGCTGATTTTCATGTTCCGGCCTCCGCCCTGATAGGCGTAGGTGGCATCGGTAAACCGATCGCAAAGCACCCATTTTCCATGCGCCAAAGCCGGCTCGATCACATGTTTGATATGCTGGGCTCTTGCCGCAAACATCATCAATAATTCGGCCTGTTCTGAAATGGCCTCGCTGTCGTTATCCAGCAATAATTGACGTATTTTTTCGGCCAACTCAGTTCCACCGGGTTCACGCGTAACCACAACAGAAATATCATGTTGTTGTAAGTAATCTTTTATAAAAGCCATATTGGTGGTTTTACCTACCCCCTCCCCGCCTTCCAGAGTAATAAACTTCCCTCGGATCATTTTTTGTTCCTTTGAAATTTATCAACGGCAGAGTTATGGTCTTTTAAGGTCGCTGAAAACACATGCGTACCATCACCACGAGCTACGAAATAAAGGCTGTCGTCCTTCGCAGGATGCAAGACCGCATGAAGCGCCTCTCGTCCCGGCATCGCAATCGGCGTTGGCGGTAAACCGCTAATAACATAGGTATTGTACGGTGTGGCTGCGATTAAATCTTTCGCTTTAATATTCCCCTGATAACTTTCTCCCATCCCGTAAATAACGGTAGGATCGGTTTGCAACAACATTTTTTGTTCCAGCCTACGGATAAATACACCGGCGATTAAGGGTCTTTCAGCAGCGACCCCGGTTTCCTTTTCTACAATCGAAGCAAGAATCAGTGCTTCATAAGGCGTTTTAAATGGTAGGCCTTGTTCTTTATTGAGCCATGCTTGTTGCAACACCCGCTGCATTTTGTCATAGGCTCTTTTTAATAAAGACACATCGGGCGTGTGTTTTTCGAAAAAATAAGTGTCCGGAAAAATCAAGCCTTCAAGCGATTGAATGGGCATTTGTCTTTGTGCGGATAAATCCGCCCCTACAATTTTGCTCATTACATCTTTAAAATCGATACTGCTTAAGGTATGCTCGATATTGGGATTTTTCTCAATGTCGAGCAAGATTTCCTTAAAACTCCAGCCTTCCGGAAAAGTAATAGCATGCTGCTTGGTTTTTCCCTGAACGAATAAGGCTATTATTTCGGGCAAAGTTAACCCGGAAGTCAGCTCATACTCGCCTGCTTTAAGTTTTTTGAGTGCATTTTCCTGCAAGGCAATGACTTTAAACCAAAAGGGTTTAACAGCCAATTTCTGGCCTACAAGCTTGTCGATAATACGGTTAAGCGAGTCGCCTTTTGCAATTTCTATATAAACCGTTTCGCCGACCAGCACCGGTTTACTTACCGCACTCTGGTAGTCCATCCATAGCCAGCCGCCTACAAAACTTAAGGTCAGCAAGACAAAACCAATAATCTTATTGTTCATTGTTGAATGTCTCCACGGGTAAACCTGCTCAGCTGGATTTGAATACGCTTGGCTATCGGACCGACTGAAAAATGCGTCGTTTCGATCTGCTTGATAGGCCAGATACCAATAATTGAATTACAGACGAATACTTCCTCAGCCGATAACAGCTCGTCGCTGGTAAACCTATGTTCAACGACGGGAAAACCTTGTTCAACTGAAAGCGCCATGATAATGCTGCGCATAATACCGGCAACGCCTGATTGGTCGAGTGCTGCGGTATAAAGGCTGTTATTTTTAATGTAGAACAGATTCGTCATTGTTCCCTCAATAACATGATCATTGATATCCAGCATCAGCCCTTCCTGAATCGCTGCGTCAGTCCATTCTGCTCTCGCCATAACCTGTTCAAGCCGGTTCAAATGCTTAATGCCCGCTAAGGTAGGGTTCAAGCCTAATCGAGTCGTGCAGAAACGCGCGACTATCCCCTGCTCTGAATAGTTTGCCGGGTAGTCGGGGTAAGGATGGAGACTTAATACGCGAGTAGCTTGAATGACATCAGGTTGACGATAACCACGTCCGCCTGAGCCACGCGTGACTATAATTTTAAGCACAGCCCGGTTGGAAGACATACTGCGGCAAAGTTTTTCAGCTTCAAGGCTAATTAATTCTACACCGGGAAAAGGGATATAAAGCCGAAGACAACCTGAATTTAACCGGTCTAAATGCTGCTGAAGAAAAACAACATGTCCGTCTCTTACTTCAATGGTTTCGAATAATCCATCGCCGTATTGAAAACCGCGATCTGCTATGTCGATATGCTTCTTGCTTTCACCATTGATGAGGATCATTTTTTCAGCCTGACAGTACCCATGCAGAATAGGTGACATTATGGCAAAGGCGGGCAAAAAAGCACTGCCCACCCGACAACGCTAATTACTCGTAGCGTTTAAAAATCAACGAACCGTTAGTACCGCCAAAACCAAAGGAATTTGACATGGCTACATCGATTTTCATATTTCTTGCGATATTCGGCACAAAATCCAGATCACATTCAGGATCCTGATTTTCCAGGTTAATGGTCGGCGGAGCGATTTGATTTTTGATGCTTAAGGCAGTCAATACCGTTTCAATACCGCCTGCTGCACCCAATAAATGACCGATCATAGATTTTGTTGAGCTGACTGCCACTTTATAGGCGTGAGCGCCCAATGCGGCTTTCATTGCATGGGTTTCGCCCACATCACCGGCTGGCGTTGATGTGCCATGCGCATTGATGTAATCAACAGCATCGGCATTTACACCGGCATCACGCAGCGCATTTCTCATGCAACGCGCAGCGCCTTCGCCACCGGCTGAAGGTGTGGTCATGTGATAAGCGTCACCGCTCATGCCATAGCCTACCAATTCAGCGTAAATTTTTGCGCCGCGCGCTTTTGCATGTTCCAGTTCTTCAAGAACGACAACGCCAGCGCCATCGCTTAACACAAAGCCGTCACGGTCTTTATCCCAGGGACGACTGGCGGCTTGCGGGTCATCATTGCGGCGTGACAGGGCTTTTGCCGAAGCAAAGCCACCCATAGCTGTCGGTGATGTCGTGCAGCGTTCAGCGCCACCTGCAATCATCACATCGGCATCGCCATATTTAATTAAACGTGCCGCATCGCCAATGTTATGTGTGCCCGTAGAACAGGCGGTAACAATGGCAAAATTTGGACCTTTTAACCCGTATTTGATTGAAAGGTTACCTGAAATCATATTGATAATGTTACCTGGAACAAAGAACGGCGAAATACGTCTCGGGCCACTTTTATCATAGGTTGCATAGCATTCTTCAATACCGGTAATACCACCGATACCCGATCCGATAGCTACGCCGATGCGTTCGGCATTCGCTTCGGTGACTTCAATACCTGAATCTTCAATCGCCTGACAACCCGCTGCAATACCATAATGGATAAAACCATCCATGCGCTTGGCATCTTTTTCGGGGATATATTGGCTAATATCAAAATTTCTTATAACGCCGCCAAAGGTGGTGGCAAAAGAAGAAATATCGAAAGAATCAATTGGGCTTATGCCGCTTTTACCATTAATAATACCATCCCATGTTTCTGAGACCGTGTTAGCTAAAGGCGTGATTGCGCCTAATCCAGTTATGACAACTCGGCGTTTGCTCAATGTGATTTACCGTAAAGAAAAATAAAGGCGGGAATAAAGGCTTAGGTAGGTCGATAGTGCAACGTAACACTGCAATCGAAGTACTACTTGGGCTACGCTCCGTTCGGCAATTTCTCTTGCATTGCTCTATCCCCTATCCTTGGGGGTCGTAACCCAACCTACAAAAATCAGTTTTTAAGAAGCGTTTTTTACTACGTAATCGATAGCTTGCTGAACAGTTGTGATCTTCTCAGCTTCATCATCTGGAATTTCGCATTCGAATTCTTCTTCAAGAGCCATAACGAGTTCAACCGTATCAAGAGAATCAGCACCAAGATCATCTACGAATGAAGCATCGGTCGCGATATCTTCTTTAACACCCAATTGTTCTGCAACAATCTTTTTTACTCGTTCTTCAATGTTACTCATAGTTATTATCCTCTAACAATGTAAGTTCATCAGCGTCTAATCTGAGACCTACAATAGTATTGTTATTAATTTTATTTGAAATCCCGTCTCCGGAAATTCCAGACGGCGGGGGAATTATACTTTATATTGCAATAATGTCACAATAATAAGGCATGAACATAAAGTTACGACCTATAGGCGACATCTCTTACGGCATGAACATGCCGCCATTGACATGGATATTTTCACCGGTGATATAGGCTGCACCATCAGAAGCCAGGAATGAAACTGCATGCGCGATCTCTTCTGCCTTGCCCAAACGAGACAACGGAATAGATGACAACAAGGCATTTTTAATATCATCACCCAGTTCCTTGGTCATATCGGTATCGATAAATCCAGGCGATACTGTATTGATGGTGATATTGCGTGAACCCACTTCTTTGGCCATGGATTTGGCAAAGCCAACCATTCCGGCTTTTGCTGCGGCGTAATTTGCCTGCCCGGCATTGCCGGTTGCACCGACAACCGATGAAATATTGATAATACGACCTGTTTTGGCTTTCATCATGCCTCGCAGTACTGCTTTGCTCATACGAAAAACCGAAGTCAGGTTGGTGTTGATAATATCATCCCACTCTTCATCCTTCATGCGCATCAACAAATTATCACGGGTGATGCCGGCATTATTAACCAGTACCGCAGGCGCCCCAAATTCGTCATTAACCATTTTCATGACTTCTGCAATAGATTCCGGATTAGCGACATCAAGCTTCAAGCCTTTGCCCCGCTCACCCAGATAGACGGAAATTGAATCAGCGCCGTTATCGGTGGTGGCAGTACCAATAACAAAAAAACCATCCTGAGCCAATCTGGCTGCGATTGCTCGACCGATACCGCGACTGGCACCCGTCACTAAAGCTATTTTTTTAGCCATTGAGTTGCTCCAATACTATATTGAATGATTCCGAATCATAAATGGATCTATGCTCGGCATCCTTGGCGATACGTTTATTCAATCCGATTAATACCTTGCCGGGACCACATTCAACAAAACAGGTAACGCCCTGATCATGCATAAACTTGATACTGTCAGCCCAACGCACAGGCTTATAGAGTTGTTCTTTTAATGCGTTACGGATGACTTCAGGGGCGCTGTGCGATGCGACATCCACATTATGAATCAGCGTCATTTTTGGCGTATCAATAACCGTATTCTGTAATTGTTGATCCAGCTTTTTAGCCGCCGACTCCATTAATGCACAATGCGAAGGCACGCTGACCGGCAACAGTACGACTTTTTTGGCTCCCGCCTCTTTTGCCGCAAGCATCGCTCGTTCAACCGCAGCAACGTTACCTGCAATAACCACCTGCCCCGGCGAATTGAAGTTGACTGCTGAAACTATTTCGCCCTCAGCCGCATCGATGCAAACCTTAACAACCTGATGATCTTCAAGGCCCAAAATTGCCGCCATCGCGCCGACACCGGCAGGCACTGCTTCCTGCATCAAACGCCCTCTTGCAGCAACCAGTCTTATGCCATCTTCAAACGACATAGCCTCCGAACAAACCAAGGCGGTATATTCTCCCAGGCTATGTCCGGCCATCCACGCAGGACGAACACTACCGTGCTTACACCAAAGCTCCCAAACGGCCACACCGGCAGCCAGCATTGCAGGCTGGGTATTATGCGTTTGATTAAGTTCTTCCTCTGAACCCTCAGAAACAATTGACCATAGATCTTTGCCCAGCACATCAGATGCCCGTTCAAAAGTATGTTTCACCTCAGGATAGCTTGCCGCCAAATCAGTTAACATGCCGACAGATTGCGAACCCTGACCGGGAAAAACAAAAGCTAAATTATAAGTTTGGTTATTCATTTCAATACGCTTTTAGTATTTAATTAATGCAGAACCCCAAGTGAATCCCGCCCCAAATGCCTCAAGCAACACGACGTGTCCGCGCTGAATACGACCATCTCGAACACCTTCATTGAGAGCGAGCAGCACCGATGCAGATGAAGTATTACCCTGATTCTCAAGAGTCAAAATAACATGATCCATAGACATTTTTAATTTTTTTGCGGTCGCAGCAATAATCCGCGTGTTCGCCTGATGAGGAACCAGCCAGTCAACATCGGACTGCAGCATATTATTTGCAGCCAAGGTTTCATCGACTATCCGACCCAGCGTGTTAACGGCCACCTTAAACACTTCGTTGCCACGCATATTAATGTAGCCGGCTTCATCTTTATTGGCCTCGGTAGCCGCCTGTGGGTTTGGACAATACAGCAGATCTTCATACTCACCGTCAGAATGAATATGCGTCGATAAGATACCGGCTTCATCCGATGCACTCAGCAATACAGCCCCGGCACCATCACCGAATAAAATACAAGTCCCCCGATCTGTCCAGTCGACAACCCGCGAACAGATTTCAGAACCGACCACAAGAACCTTCTTGGCTGCGCCCGATTTTATATATTGATCGGCAATACTCAACGCAAAAATTGATCCTGAGCAGGCGGCCTGCACATCAAAAGCGACGCAGTTTTTAATGCCCAAACGCCGCTGCAATAAACAGCCGGTACTAGGGTAAACACGATCAGGCGTTCCGGTTGCAACGATGATCAAATCAATGTCTTCGGGATCACATGCGGCAGCTTCTATAGCCTGTCTTGCCGCGATTTCAGCCATGCTTGAGGCTGTTTCATCAGCACCTGCAATGCGACGACTTTTAATACCGGTTCGTTCAAAAATCCAGCTATCGGAGGTATCAACAGTTTGTGATATTTGTTCATTGGTGCGAACTTCTTCCGGCAAATAACCGCCGGTACCGATTACTTTTGAATAACGAGTCATGCATTCTCTCTCAGGGCCAAAGTTCTTTCGACTTGTTCGCTTATTTTTCTGATAACGTCTTTTTTTACTTCAATTTCAGCAAGATGAATAGCTGTTTTAAACGCCAGCACATCAGCGCCGCCATGACTCTTAATCACCAACCCGCGCAACCCTAAAAAACTTGCACCGTTGTATAAGCGCGGATCGATACGCTTTTTAAAGGATTTAAGCACCGGATAGGCCAGCAATCCCGCCAATTTGGTAACGATGTTTTTGCCAAAAGCCTCTTTTAACGCAGTGCCTATCATTTTTGCCGCACCTTCAATGGCTTTAAGTGCGACATTGCCAACAAAACCGTCAGCAACAATCAAATCAACCTGGATATGACCTGCATTTAAAGAATTGCCTTCCACATAACCTATATAGTTTAACGATGAATTTTCCAGTAATTTTGCAGCCGCTTTAACCTGCTCATTACCTTTCATGTCTTCTTCACCGATATTTAACAAGCCCACCCTGGGGTTATCAATATTTTCAACCGCCTTAACCAGTTCCGCACCCATTACCGCAAATTGAAAAAGGTGTTCTGCGGTGCAATCCACATTTGCTCCCAAATCAAGCATATGGGTATGCCCGTTAATTGACGGCAACGTGGAAATAATGGCTGGGCGATCAATACCGGGGATCATTTTAAGCACAAACCGGGCAGTCGCCATTAAAGCTCCGGTATTACCGGCACTAACGCAGGCATCTGCACGCCCGTCATGAACCAGGTTGATAGCAACCCGCATTGACGAATCTTTTTTATTTTTTAGCGCTTTGGCCGGAGACTCATCCATTTCAACGCGTTGGGATGCGTGCTGAATGGTAAGCCTATCTTGATAAGTAATTAATGCCTGAGCTAACTGTTGTTTGAGAACAGTTTCGTCACCCACTAAAATCAGTTTTAAGTCTGGATTGTTCTTTAAACAATCCAATGATGCCGGAATGGTAACTTCAGGACCGTAATCCCCGCCCATTGCATCAATCGAAATTGTTAGGCTCACGCTTACGGATGACTCCTGAGTTATTATAAAGAAGCCGAAGCTGATGGTCTATAACCTGATCAACTTCGGCATATCTCATGCTACAAGGCGAGAAGATTGATTAATCTTCGCTGCCATTACTTACAATTTGACGACCCTTAAAGAAGCCGTCTGGAGTCATGTGATGACGAATATGAGTTTCACCCGTCATTGGATCCTGAGATAAGGTTCTACCTGTTAACGCATCGTGTGAACGACGTTGACCACGTCTTGAACGCGATACTTTACTTTTTTGTACGGCCATTATAAATCTCCAGTGTTTTTAAATTTGGCTAAGATGGAAAAAGGGTTTTTGGTGGGTGACTGCGGCTCATTGAGGGCAAAATCCGCCTCTTTATTACCAGACTTATCAGCGAGACAATTGTGCGAGTGCTTGGGGAATGCAGGCAAAATAAGCAATAATTCGTCTTCGACAATATTTTTTAAAGGCATCTTACCCTCAACGACTAACAGCGGCTCATAATCCTCGGGCAATCTGTCTGCTTGATCTATTGAAGTAACAATACCTAACTTAACGGTATGCTTGACAGGCCACTGCACTGCCTGCAGGCAATTTTGGCATTCAAGCTCCAGAACCGCTTCCATGTGCCCCTCAATTTTGGCCAACCTTCCTTCCCGACCAAAAAAAAGATCCACAGTCACAGCTCCCGTATCGTCAAACAGCAAACCTGCCAAACGATCCAAGCTACTTACAGGTATTTGCCCCTTCAATGCACCGCGCTTATCAGCGAGGTGCAAGGGATCTATATATTCAGGTAATCGAGCTAACATAACCGCGTAATGTTATATGGAAACAACAAATTCGTCAAATCTGTGTGCAGTGTTTTTATCATTATCTAACAATAATGGGCTCATTGGCAAGTTCATTGGGGTTATTTGTACCGGGCGGAAAATGCGCTGCCAGCAACAGCGTAATACGCTCGATGCCTTGCATCGAGCCGTGCAAAAAATCACCCCGTTTGAATTCTTTCTGCATAGCCTCGGCTATCGCCTCCCAATCGGCTTGCGCCACACGCCTGGCAATCCCCCGGTCTGCGATAATATGAACCTCCCGATCTGCCAGCAACAGATAAATCAACACACCGCTGTTCTCTTCGGTATCCCAGACCCGTAAATGTGAAAACACCTCTATCGCGCGCTGCCGAGCCGACATGCCACGCCAAACCCTAGCCAATGCCAGCGTATTTTCAACGGCAAAACGAAGCTCACCGCGGTGCTGAAGCTCGGACAGCTGTACTGCGTTTTCTATCTCGGCCAGCACCGCCTTAGGAAACGACACGCGCCAGCGCCATGGCGGCATAAGAGCATGGCGAAACCAACGCTTAATATTTACCATGATCCTGATGCGCCTCCTCCGCCAAAGCCGCCGCCACCGCCACTCCATGAACCTCCACCACCACTCCCGCCAAAGCCGCCTCCGTTAGACAATCCGCGCCCACCCGTTGAACGGACGCCAACAATAAAAAAAATCATTATCCCGACAAATAACGCTACCGAAAAAGCCAATCCCAAAACCAGTACGGCCACGATACCACTACCCAATCCCGCCAGCATGCCGGCCATGACTCGGCCCACCACGGCTGACAGCATAAAACCTGCGATTAAGCCGCCCATCAAAATGAACATGAAAGTCCCCTCACCCAGTCCTTCAGTCGAACTTTCAGACGGCGCAGGCAAATTCTCGCCTTCGATCAGCTTCATTAGCTGCATAACCCCAGCATCAATGCCGCCCGCATAATCACCCGCCTTAAAAAACGGCGTAATGGTCTCGGCAATTACCCGCTTGGCAACCGCATCGGGAATAACCCCCTCCAGGCCGTAGCCGACTTCCAGGCGCAGCTTGCGGTCATCCTTGGCAACGATCAGGATAAGACCATCATCGACACCTTTGCGACCAAGCGCCCATAAGTCAGCGACTTCTATGCCAAATTCGGCTACATCTTTAGGCCCCGTGGTCGGGACGATTAATACCGCAATCTGGCTGCCTTTTTTGGCTTCGAATGCCGCCAGCTTATTTTCCAGCGTAGCGATTTGCTCGGCACTGAGTGTAGAGGTAAGATCGGTGACGCGCTGCGATAATTCGGGAACGCCAACTACGGCCCAGGCCGTTATGCAAAATAACAACAGGGAAAATCCGAGTCCGTAACGGACTCGGGGAAATATCAGAGACAACATATTAATGACTATTCACCGTTGCAGGAGCCCCAAAATCCACTTTGGGCGGAACCGCAATGGCTTGTTCATTTTCTACCGTAAAACTCGGCTTGGTTCGGTAACCGAACATCATCGCAGTCAGGTTGGAAGGGAAAGAGCGCACGGTAATGTTGTATTCCTTGACCGCAGCAATGTAA
Organism: Methylobacter svalbardensis; assembly: GCF_037671525.1. NCBI lineage: Bacteria > Pseudomonadati > Pseudomonadota > Gammaproteobacteria > Methylococcales > Methylococcaceae > Methylobacter > Methylobacter svalbardensis. Next base: position 11,019 of record NZ_JAWPOH010000009.1, on the reverse strand, counting down.
CGATTGCGCGCCACGGTAATGCGATTTTCGGTGCCTTCCAGTTGCGCCTGTAAATCACGGAACAGACCATCGGCTTTCAATTGCGGATAGCTTTCCGCCACCGCCAGCAGCCGTGAAATCGCACTGGTCATTTGCCCCTGAGCGGCGATAAACTTTTGGAACGCCTGCTCATCATTGACCAATTCGGGTGTAGCCTGCAATGCCCCGACTTTGGCGCGAGCTTCGGTAACTTCGACCAGCACATCCTTTTCGTGAGCCGCGTAGCCTTTCACCACATTCACCAGATTAGGCACCAGATCAGCGCGGCGCTGGTACTGATTCAGCACCTCCGCCCATGCAGCTTTAATACCCTCATCACCGGACTGTAGCGTGTTATAACCGCAACCGGACAAAACCATCATCATCAACAAAACAATCAGATGCTTAATCATATCAACCTCGTAGTTTGGATTTAAAATTTATACGGACTGTCCACAAAAGACACGAAAAGCACGAAATCTTTATATTCTTCGTAACTACTCAGCGCCAAAAATAGAACGCGGATGACGCTGAGCACATGATGCGTAAGATTTTTCTTGAAATATCTGCGCTCATCATATCCATCTGCGTTCCATTGTAATTTATGGTGCTGAGTAGTTACTATTTTTCGTGCCTTTCGTGCTTTTCGTGGACGCGCTTAAAAATTAAGCCACCCTGAACCGAATGAAGTAGCGAAAACAAGACTGACTATGGTCATCAGCTTGATCAAGATATTTAAAGACGGGCCGCTGGTGTCTTTAAACGGATCGCCTACGGTGTCGCCCACCACCGCAGCTTTGTGAGAATCGGAACCCTTGCCGCCGTATTGCCCTGTTTCAATCCATTTTTTCGCATTGTCCCAGGCGCCACCCGCATTCGCCATCATCACCGCCAGCAAAAATCCCGAAGACATCGTGCCGACCAGCATACCCGCGAGGGCCTCTTTACCCAAAACATGCCCGACAACCAGCGGCACAACAACCGCCAATGCGCCAGGCAAGATCATTTCACGCAAAGCGCTTTCGGTGCTGATACCGACACAGGCCGCGTAATCAGGCTTTCCTGTGCCGTCCATCAAGCCCGGAATTTCACGAAACTGACGACGCACTTCAACAACAATCTCGTGAGCCGCTTTACCGACAGCCAGCATGGTCAGCGCGGAAAACAGATAAGGCATCATCGCGCCAATCAGGAGTCCCGGCAGTACGGTAGGCCCCAGAATATTCAAATTGTCGATTTTTGCGGCGGTCACATAAGCGGCTAATAGGGCCAGCGCCGTTAACACTGCCGAACCGATCGCAAAACCCTTACCGGTAGCGGCGGTGGTGTTACCCAAACTATCCAGCGCGTCGGTACGCAGCCGCACGTTACTGGGCAGGTGACTCATTTCAGCAATGCCGCCCGCATTATCGGCAACCGGACCGTAAGCATCGGTCGCCAAGGTAACACCCAAGGTGCTAAGCATTCCCACGCCCGCCAAAGCGACCGCATAAAGACCGGCGGCCATAGTGCCGTCGGCCTTATGACCCAGCCATATACTCAACAAGATAGCCGTCGCGACGATCAATACCGGAAATACGGTACTCATCATCCCCACGGCCAAGCCTTGAATAATGGTGGTTGCAGCGCCCGTTTGCGTAGCATAAGCAATGCCTTGCGTGGGTTTTTCCGAGTAGGCCGTGTAATATTCAGTCACATAAGCAATGGCGTTACCTGCCACCAAGCCGACCAGGATAACCAACCCATAATTATAATTGACACCCGAGTAATATATAACAAGCAAAGAAAGCGCCAAAATGAGTACTGAAGCCCCCCAAACCGAACGACGCAACACTTTCAACAACTCATCCAAACTGGGGGTTTTGGCGTCCTTTGTATTTTTTGCGGATTTTAACTTTCTGCCGGTCACCATATAAATACCGAACAAACTGGCAATTACGCCTACTGCGGCAACCAGAAAAGGCAGTCCGATAAAAGCCGGAGATTTTGCACCCAACGCCGCACCCAGAGTAGCCGCAGCAATAATTGAACCCGTATAACTTTCAAACAAGTCGGCACCCATGCCCGCAACGTCACCGACATTATCGCCCACATTATCGGCAATGACGGCGGGATTGCGCGGATCGTCTTCGGGAATGCCTTGCTCGACCTTACCGACCAGGTCAGCACCCACATCGGCGGCTTTGGTGTAAATGCCGCCGCCGACCCTGGCAAACAGCGCAATACTGCTGGCGCCAAAACCAAAACCGGTAATATAGGTCAATTGATTCGGATTGCCGTTAAATATCAAAAACAACGCCGTCATGCCGATCAAACTAAAACTGATCACCGCCATGCCCATAATCGAGCCGCTGCCAAAGGCAACGCGCAAGCCTTCATGCAGGCTTCGACTGGCCGCCGCTGCGGTTCGGACGTTGGCGCGAACCGCCACATACATCCCCAAGTAGCCCGCGCTTGCCGATGCAATCGCACCGACCACAAAACAAAGCGCAGTCTGCCAATGTAAAAACGAAGCAATGACCGTAGCGACAATCGCAACAAAAATCGCTATGACCCGATATTCTCGCGACAAAAAAGCCGCTGACCCTTCCTGAATAGCCTTGGCAATGGCTTGCATGGTTTCATTACCCTGGTCATAGGCAAGAACGCGTCGCAACTCCCGAATCACGAATAAGCTCCCGACTAAGCCCATCAACAATGCAATGAGAACTGATTCAGTTGTTGTAAACATCATAACTTCCTCTCCTTTTTGGTTGGCTTGGTTAAACCAAATGCTATTTTTTTTATTATTGATTTAGCTATCACACAAATATGCACAGCCATGAGCATTAAAAGCGGCATTTTACGCAAGACGCAACTGTTTAAGCTTAGCACAAGCTTCACCGCCACTGATGTCAGGAATTATTCTTAATTCCAGCGCCTTTAATTGATTAAGCCCAACCTCATAATGTTCAATTTCGCAGGTAGTGTTTGGCAGACTAAAGTGATATTGCTGACGCAAAATCTCCCGGTAAGCATCCTCATTGTCCATCAGCCAAAGCAGCACAAATTCTTGAGTGCGTGACTGTTGACGTTCCTCGAACATAAGAACAATATGCTCGATAGTCCGGGGTTGATCGAAAATAATACGAATGACTTGCTCACCGGAAATTGCCGCCTGCCATCCTGATGCCGAATCCGCCGTCAATAACAAGGCCGATTCAACCGGATGTTCCCGACGTTCCGAGGTAAACTCTACTTGGGCAAGATGCTCCAGATCCAGAAAATCCAGATCGGAAGACGGGGGGGGTTCAGCGGACTGATTGATTATTATTTTACGCATTTTTGCTCACCTGTTGCAGTGTGTAGCGCCGACAACTGGCGCTAACCTATATCAAAAAACAATGTTTGCCGGTTTTTTCGCGTCAACTTTTTCACCTTCGGTTTGCAATAAACCATAACTGCAAACGATCAAATAAAAAGGCCTTGCCTCATCCAGCATCGCCTGCCGATCGCCGCTGTCGAATTGATGCGTATTCAAGGTAGGCGCTAAAATCAGCGCCAACGGCTGCACAGTTTTACCCAGTCCCATGTCATCGTCCAGACGCACCATCCATTGATAACCTTCAACTTGATAATCGCGCAATTCGCCTTGCAACGTTGATGGCAGTTTGGGATTTAAATCGCCTGTTTCGTTAAGGCGACGCAACTGATATTAAACTGCATCGTCCACAGCAGACACTTTAGAAGCGCGAGCTACCGTGCAAATACTCGCCCAATTCAGTCTTCTTTTTTAACGAGATACAGCTCTTCAACCTGCGTTCTCGCCCACGGTGTCTTTCTTAAAAACGTCAAACTCGATTTGATGCTTGGGTCGTTATTGAAACATCTGATATCAATTATCCTACCCAGTTCGGCCCAGCCATACTCGGCTACCAGCTCTTCCAGCAGCCTTTCCAAGGTAACGCCATGCAATGGGTTTTCCGGTTGTTTATCACTCATAAGTTAATCTTCATGCTCATAGCGGCGGCGTATCGCCTCGTCTCTGGCATCATCAATTTCACGCATGATGCTGCCAACGTCAGCCGCTTTGTTGTTAGACTTAAATCGGCCGGTCAATTCGACTTGTGGCGTCAAATCACCGCTCTCATAGAGTTTCCAGATCTCTTTGCCATACTCGGTAGTCAGCAACTCTGGAGCAAAACGGCCAAAATAATCGGCCAAATTGTCTACATCGCGTTCCAGCATCCTGGCTGCATTATTGTTCGCCGCCGCATCCACTGCCTGGGGCAGATCAATGATAACCGGGCCGTTGGCGTCAACCAGGATGTTGTATTCGGAAAGATCGCCATGCACCAGTCCGGCACAGAGCATTCTGACCACTTCCTTAATCAGCAAGCCATGATATTCAAGCGCTTGCTCACGACCCAACTCAAGATCGTTAAGTCTGGGTGCGGCGCTGCCCTGTTCGTCGGTGACCAACTCCATCAACAACACGCCCTCGACAAAGTTGTAGGGCTGAGGAACGCGCACACCGGCGGCTGCAAGCCGGTATAGCGCATCAACTTCGGCATTTTGCCACACCTGCTCCTGCTGCTGCCGACCAAACCGGCTGTTCTTCTCCATAGCGCGCGCTTGGCGGCTATTTCGCACCTTACGTCCTTCCTGATACTGAGCCTGCTTGTGGAAACCGCGTTGGTTAACATCTTTATAGACTTTAGCACAACGGATCTCCCCTTCAGACAATACCACGTAGACAGCTGCCTCTTTGCCGCTTTTTAGCGGACGAAGAACCTCGTCAACGAGGCCATCCCGTACTAGCGGTTCAATACTTTTTGGAGTTTTCATAGCCGCCCTTACACACTGCCCTGATAAAAATTAAAAACATTAGCGACCTTTTTCTTCGACATAGACTTTGATCCGGTAATTCTTTCGTTGATATTTTACTTTATTTACAACGCTTCGGTAGAGACTAATTTTCCAGCTGCAAGGTCGCTGCATTACAACCAGGACAACGCGCCCTCCCCTGCAACTCGCCCGCTGGCAAAACAGGCGGTTAATAAATAACCGCCGGTCGGCGCTTCCCAGTCCAACATTTCACCGGCACAGAATACACCCGGCATGGCACGTATCATTAACTGCGGGTCGAGTGCATCAAAGGCAATGCCGCCCGCAGTGCTGATGGCCTCGTCAATAGGCCTTGGCGCCACCAGTTTAACCGGCAATGCCTTGATGGCTTCGCAAAGGCGAACCGGATTATCAAAATCTTCTTTCAATAAAAGCTCTCTCAACAAGCCTGCCTTTACGCCATCAATACCGATTCGCTTGCGCAGATGATTAGCCATGGTGTGCTTACCGCGCGGCGCTGAGATTCTGTCGATCAGATAGTGTTTATCCTTGCCGGGGGCCAGATCCAGATAAACCGTCGCCGTTCCAGTTGCCGCAAGCTGTTCGCGCAACAACGCAGACATCTTATAAATCAAGCTGCCTTCAACACCGTCTGCAGTCACGATCAGTTCGCCCGGCTGGCAAAATTCAACGTCTGCCGAAGGACTAAAAGAAGCCAGCACCGACTTCAACGGCTGTCCGGCAAAACGGCTGCGAAAAAATTCACTCCACTCCACGTCAAAGCCGCAGTTTGAAGGCTGTAACGGTTCAACCGCAACCCCTTGTTGAGCCAGCAACGGCACCCACGCACCGGTAGAACCCAGCCGCGCCCAACTACCGCCGCCCAAAGCCAGCACCACTGCATCGACGCTGACTTTTTTTTCACCTTCCGGCGTTAAAAAACGCAGCAAGCCATCATCCCAACCCAGCCATTGATGGCGCATATGAAAGCTCACGTCGTCTGCACGCAATCGATGCAACCATGCCCGCAATAATGGCGCAGCCTTCATATCGACTGGAAATACCTTGCCTGACGAACCGACGAAAGTCTCAACACCTAAAGCCTGCAGCCATGCCCGTAAAGCCTCAGAGCCAAAGGCATTCAGCAGCGGCTTGATATGTGCTTTACCAGAGCCGTAGCGGGACAGGAATTGGTCGAAAGGCTCGGAATGGGTAATATTCATTCCGCCTTTTCCAGCCATCAGGAATTTTCGACCTAGGGAAGGCATAGCATCGTATAGATTGACCTTTACACCCGCTTGACTTAAGACTTCCGCAGCCATCAATCCGGCGGGGCCGCCGCCAATAATCGCGACGGTTTTGCGAACTGTTATGTTTATCGGTGCGTTACTGATGGTCTTGCTCTCTACAATTTAGTGATTTATGACTCGAAGTTTCTATTATTTGCAGAGTATCTATATCCCCAACAACAGGCATTATACAATACCGTTCAGTCCCTGAATTCATGAAATGAAACCCGCTACCGACTCAATAATCAAATGTATCCTATTATCCCCAATATTTTTAAAAACATACCCGATCAACTACCGGAAGAACTGATTGAATGTATCTTCAAACAGGATAATATGCATATCGAACGCATTGTATCCAAGGGTCATATTACGCCTGCAGGACAATGGTACGATCAAGATGGCGATGAATGGGTAATGCTGCTTCAGGGACAGGCAACTATCCTTTATGAACAAGACAATCAAAGCCTTCATTTAATAGCCGGTGATTACCTGCTGATTCCGGCACATACAAGGCACCGAGTCGAATGGACGCCGCCCGACCTTAACACTATCTGGTTGGCTGCGCATCTGCATTGATGCCAATCAGTGTTGTTGTCGATTAATCTCATGATAGTAGTAGCTGCTCGTTCCCATCCGCCAATGTAAGGCTTAAAACAGAATGAATGTCCAGGTTACCGCTGCCCAAACCAGTGACATCATAACGGCAGCCGAACCGATGTCTTTAGCGCGGCCCGATAATTCGTGATGTTCAAGACCCACTCTATCAACGACAGCCTCTACCGCCGAATTTAATAACTCAACCAGCATGACTAACACGATACTGCCGATCAACAGCAGTCTTTCAATAGTCGTTTCTCCGAGCCAGATTGCCAGAGGGGTGGTTACCACAAACAGGATAACTTCCTGTCTGAATGCTTCTTCATGCGTCCAGGTTGCTTTAAAACCTGCGACCGAGAAAAAACACGCGTTTATCAATCGTTTAACGCCTTTTGCATTTGGATTTGCCATTGCTGTATTTAAAAATAAAGTGAAAGTTATGGTTTTTTAATCTTGCATCTTTACGTCCTTTAGCGCGACTGATGATGCATGACGCCGTATTTAAGCAGGAATTGCGAACAATGCCTAGATTGTCATCAAAACTTAACCATTCTGTCATTTGATGTTCATAAACTCGACACGAAACTGACACCTTTATTCATTAAGGTATCCACATCTTTATCAGCCATGTGGATACCCATGAAAAAAATAGACGTAGCAATACAGATTAAGCCTGCCAAACGGTTGGAATCTTTTGTTATCGCCAGGGATGGTGTGTATGCCGGAAACCTGCCGGGAGCAGGTTCGGCGGCCGTAAGCCAGTCGGGAACTGGTGCAACGGCAAACTCGGAAGCGCTAATAAAAGAAGCCCAGGCATTGCGTTTCCGTGTGTTTGCCAAGGAAATGGGCGCCAAGCTCAAGACCGAAGCGGAAGGTCTGGATTATGATGAGGTGGATAGTTATTGCGACCATTTGATGGCCTATGACAACGTCAATAACAAAATAGTCGGCTACACCCGTTTGCTTAACCAAGACCAGGCGGAGCGCCTTGGCCGTTTTTATTCTCAAACTGAATTCGATCTGGCTCAGGTATTAACCTTGCCCGGCCGTTTTCTGGAAATAGGCCGAACTTGCGTTGATCCCGATTATCGCGGCAGCGCGGTATTAACAACGCTTTGGTCGGCATTGGTTCAATATGCGCTTGAAGGGCAATTCAATTATTTGCTCGGTTGCGCCAGCATTACTCCCGGCCCCAGCGGCTTTGCCGTCGATGCGGTTTATCGGAATATCGATGCCAAAAATATTGCGCCTTCCTCTATTCAGGTCAAACCCAGCATCCCGGTGCCCGGAGAATTAAGATGCGAACGGGATGAATCGGGCATTCCTCCGTTGCTCAAGGCTTATTTTCGTTTCGGCGCTATGGTCTGCGGCGAACCTTGCTGGGATGAGGATTTTAACTGCATGGATTTATTCGTGTTGTTACCTCTCGACCAATTGCAAGACCGCTACAGCAAACACTACATGAGAGGCTATATCGCCAGGGATGGTGTGTATGCCACAAGCCAGTCGGGAACTGGCGTGGCGATCGCCAGGGATGGTGTGTATGCCGCAAGCCAGTCGGGAACTGGTGTGGCGATCGTCAGGGATGGTGTGTATGCCGCAAACCAATCAGGAACTGACTCGGCAATCGCCAGGGATAGTGTATATACCACTAGCCAGCCGAGAACTGGCGTGGCGCAGTAGGCCGGTAATGAAATCGAAAATACGACTGTACTATAAACTTTTTCTGATCGTCATCCTGTTTATCAATGGACTCATCATAGCTGCCGGTATTTTTCCTATACTAGGTTTTCTAAATTCAGCAAGAGAAGCCAACATCAAACGGGATGCGCTCAAAACCCGCTGGCTGCAATGGTTCAGCGCTATTGTTAACCTGCATATCATCAAAGATGGCGAGCTGCCGGAACAGGGCGCCATCTTGGTCAGCAATCACATTTCCTGGTTGGACATCATTGTCATCGGCCAGTATTTGCCCGCCTGTTTTGTTGCCAAGAGCGACATTTCAAGCTGGCCTGTGATCGGTTATCTGGCCAGACAGGCCGGCACCATTTTTATCCGACGCGGCGATAAGCAGCATATCCGGACTACCGCCGAAAAAATGGTCTGGCTGTTAAAACAAAGCAGCAACATTATTGCCTTTCCCGAAGGAACCACGACCAAGGGCGATGAAGTTCTGCAATTTCATGCCTCTTTATTTCAGCCTGCATTGTTAACCAGGTCGGCTATTCAGCCTGTAGCCCTTCAATATCAAGGTGCAGCCAAAGAACACGCGCCTTTTGTCGGTGAGGATGCCTTTGTGCCGCATTTAATCAAGATGCTGACTCTGGAGAGAATCGAGGTGCGGCTTAGTTTTCTTCCTGTCATTAACAACTCAGGAAAAAACCGCCATGCAGTCAGCCTTGAAACAAGAGATAGAATATGGGAAAAAATTTCAGCAGGTTTACCGGCGGATAATTCAGACCCGCAACGTTTAAAATCATCTCAAGGTTAAATTCATCACCCTGTCACAAGCCTGTTATATGCTTTCAGGAGTTATAACGTTTACCACAGGGTGCAATATGAAAATTTTAAGTCTAATGAAAGTTGCTGATATTTTTACTGTTGGAAATCTGTGCTGCGGCATTGTTTCGATTTTGCTGGCAATTGATGGTTTTTACGATTTAAGCGCATTGCTGCTGTTTTTGGCGGTAGTGTTTGATGTGCTTGACGGGAAAGTAGCCGGTCTATTGCATCAAAAGAATCTTTTCGGCAAACAGATCGACTCCATGTCCGACCTGGTATCCTTTGGCGTTGCTCCCGCCTTGTTGTTTTATGCAATGGGCTCTCCCGGTGTATTAGGTATCGCAGTAGCGTTGTTTTTTGTCGCCTGCGGCATGCTTCGGCTTGCACGCTATAATGTTTCTGAAGGTGCGGGTTTCGAAGGCGTGCCTATTACCGTGAATGGTGTCCTGTTTCCCATACTTTTTCTGCTTTTTGGCAGCTTCCCTCAAAGCCTGAATTATTGGCCACTGGTCTTTTTAATTCAGGGTTTCCTGATGATTTCTACGTTTAAAATAGCGCGGATATTCTGATTTATTGCTGAATCCAGTATGAAAGAAAAACTGTTGTCGCAACCTGTTTTTTCCGGAAACAGGGTTACATTTGTCTCTCGTAGACTATATCCTCTGACTCGGTTTTATGACTGCCATTAAATTCCCTGAACTCGAACAACTTGAACGCATTATTGAACAATTAGGAGATCGGGCCAAAACTGAGGTCATAGAAAAGATTCAATACCGGGATCATGAATTCCCCATTCATTGCATTACCCTGGGATCAACTCAGCCCGATGCGCCGGTATTGGCTTTTTTCGGCGGCGTGCATGGGCTGGAGAAGATCGGTTCTGAAGTGATCCTGTCTTATATGCAAACCATCAGTCAGTTATTGGACTGGGATGAGGAATTTCTGACCCGGCTGGAGAAAACCCGATTGGTGTTTGTGCCCCTCGTCAATCCGGTCGGCGTTTATCTTGGCACGCGTTGCAATGGCAACGGCGTCGATTTGATGCGCAACTCACCGGTCGAAGGCGTAGGTTCTACCCGCATTTACAGCGGTCAGCGCATCACACCTCATCTGCCATGGTATCGCGGCAATCAATTAAAAATGGAAAAGGAAGCGCAAGCTTTGTGCCGCGTTGTCGATCGATATCTGTTCAACTCGCCTTTGTCCATTGCCCTGGATTTACACTCGGGATTCGGCATTCAGGACCGTTTATGGTTTCCCTACGCCTCACGTCTTACCCCCTTTGCTTTTATTGCCGAAACCTTAGCCTTAAAAGAACTGTTTGATCGTTGCTACCAACACCATATCTATAGAATTGAACCGACGTGCCGGGAATATGTGATTAACGGCGACCTGTGGGATTATCTGTTCGATGAGTTTGTACGGCGATTTACAGACGAACGTTTATTTCTGCCGCTGACATTGGAAATGGGTTCATGGCTTTGGCTGCGTAAAAGTCCGATGCATCTCTTCTCTCGGCATGGCTTGTTTCACCCGCTCTTGCCTCACCGGCAGCAACGGATTTTTCGTCGGCATTTCATGTTGTTTGATTTTTTACACCGCAGCCTTTTGTATCCGGAAAAATGGACGCGGCTTAAGCCGCAACAAAAGGCAGCCTATAGTTTCTCAGGTAAATAATTTCCAAGCCACTACAGTAAAATTCACGCAGGGATTGCGAAATCTTCACGCATTTTCTTCATGACACACAAAACTTTACTGGCATCTTGCATATACGTCTTGAAAG